>CAZEOC010000199.1:0-7103 GCA_964513525.1 uncultured Saprospiraceae bacterium
TCTGCTGGACAACCATTTGCATCCGTTACGGTAACTGCAAAAGTACCTTGATTTAATCCTGTTGCTGTTGCAGTTGTTTGAGGCGGTGTTGTATTCCAAGCATAAGTAAATGCTCCAGTTCCTCCAGATGGTGTAACCGTTGCTGTTCCGTCGCCAGAACTATTACAAGTTGCATCTGTCGATGAAGTCGTAAATGTAATTGCTGCAGGTTCGGTAATTACAATTTGTGTTCCTGCTATTCCACAAGTTCCATTCGGATAAGCACAATATGGAATATACGTTCCAGCAGATAAACCTGTGAAAATACCAGAACTTTGGAAATTTATTCCACCATCAATAGAATATTGAATCGCAGGATTTCCTGTTGTTGTATTTGTTAAAGTAATCGTTGCATCACTTCCACCATTACAACTTACGTTTGCACTTGTTTGTGTAAAGGTGATTAATGCGGGTTCTGTGATTGTTGTATCATTAATATTAGAACAACCGTTATTATCTGTAATCGTTACGGTATAATTTCCTGCTCCTAAAGTAGTTGCTGTTTGTGTTATTTGATTCGCTGCATTCGCATCCCAAGCATAAGTATAAGCTGGAGTTCCGTTGGTTGCAATTGCTGTGATTGAACCATCTGTTGAACCATTACAAGTTGCATCTACAGTTGTAAAGGCAATGGAAATTTGTATTGGATTTGTTAATTGAACTTGTACCGTATCAAAACAACCATTTCCATCTGTTACTGTAACTATCCAAGTTCCAGAGGATAATCCTGTTGCTGTTGCCGTTGTTTGAGCTGGCATTGTATTCCAAGCATATGTAAATGCTCCGTTTCCACCACTTGCAGTCACTGTTGCTGTTCCATCAGTTCCATTAAAACAAGTTACTGGTGTATTCGTACTCGTTAATACTATTGGTGTTGGTACACTAACATCAACTGTTGTATCCGCTGTACAACCGTTTGCATCTGTAACAGTTACACCAAAAGTTCCTTGGTTTAATCCAGTTGCTGTTTGTGTTGTTTGTGGAGGTGTTGTATTCCAAGCATAAGTGAATGCTCCAGTTCCTCCAGATGGAGTCACTGTTGCTGTTCCGTCACCAGAACTATTACAAGTCGCATCAGTTGATGCTGTTGCTAATGTAATTTCTGATGGTTGTGTCATTACAATTGTGGTATCAAATACGGAACAAGTACCATTCATAAATCGACAACCTATCATATAGGTTCCCATAAATAAGCCTGTAAAACTATTATTAGACGACCATGTTGTTCCTCCATCAATCGAGTATTCTAATGGTGGATTTCCCATTGTTGTATTTGTAATCGTTATCGTTCCGTCATTTCCTCCATTACATGTTGGATTTGTAGAGGCAACTGTTCCTGTTATTAAGGCAGGTTCTGTAATCGTTACAGAATCTATATTAGAACAACTATTCGCATCTGTTACAGTAACAAGATATGTTCCTGCTCCTAAACCAGTTGCGGTTTGTGTCGTTTGATTAGCTGCATTTGCGTCCCATGTATAAGTATAAGTTGGCGTTCCGTTAGTTGCTGTTATTGTAGCAGAACCATCTGTATCTCCATTACAAGTTGCATCGACTGTACTAAAAGCAATTCCGATTGCAGTTGGTTCTCCAATTGTAACTACTTGAGTTTCTGAACAGTTTGTTCCATCACTAATTACAACATTATATGTGCCTGCGGCTAAATTAGTAAAGGTTGCATTGGTTTGAGATATTCCACCATTAATACTGAAAGCATACGGAGGTACACCTGATGGTACACCAATTGTAACGGAACCATCATTTCCACCATTACAACTTGCATCTGTTTGCGAAGCTATATTTGTACTTAAAGCACAAGCAGAACTTGTACAAGTATGTGTTCCAATAAGTGGCGGTAAAGTACAAGGTGAGCTTGCTGGCTGAATTGCACGAACTTGAATCGTAACCGCAGTATTAGAAGCTAATCCATTCACTATATGTGATAATGTTCCACTTGCAGGAACCCAACCTGTATTGTTTACATTGACTTCATAATTGGTAACATTTGTAATAGATAACCATGTAAATTCAACTGAAGTGTTGGTAATATTTCCACATATTGCAATTGGAGCTGGTAATTGATCATCTACAAAAATAGTTGCTGTATCTGAAAGAATACAACCATAAGTATCATTCATCGTAACAACATAATCTGTTGTCGTTGGTGGTGATAATGTAACAATTGGATCACTTGGACTTGGTGTCAAATTCGTAGTTGGTGACCAAGAATATTGAATATCATATATAGGTGCAAAATTAATTGACCAACTATTTAATGTTCCAGGTACCGCTGTGCCTTGATTATAAGATATTTGTAAAACCCAAGTTCCATTCGCAGGGGCTCCATTTAAGAAGTTCCAGAAACCTTCTGGTTGATAATTTCCTGCAAAAGGTGCGGATGATGCACTAATTGATGGATCAGAAGAGTTAGAAGTAAAACAAGCACTTCCAAATTGATTTCCAACACCTCCATTACCAGTTGTTAATTCTAAGAAACTTCCATCAGGTGCTATCAGAAATATATTATAAAAAGAAGGAACAAAACTGGTAATATCTAAACAAATAGATTCTATCATATTAGGTCCAATTACTGGATATGGAAAGCCTGATATATTGATTGGATATTGTATCGCTGTTAGAGTATCTGGAGTAGCTTGAACTGTATTGTCATTATAAGTATAAGGTGGTGGAGTCGGAATAGGAGATGTTGCATCCAGGACTGTTGAATCACCTGTACATAAATAGACATCTGGTATACTTGCTGTTAATAATTCATTATCTTTAATAAAGAGTCGTATCGTATCTACAACACAAGGGTTTACATTATATATAAATTCTATATATTCTAAACTATCCGCTACACCATCATCTAATGGATTTACTGGAAAAGAAAAAGAAGTTCCACCAACTGGGATTGTTCCAGACATTGGAATAGAATCGTAATCTACACCCATAGTTGCTGTTCCTCCAATCGTATAAGTAATTGGTACTTGAGAATCTGCAATTCCTAATAAAGAGAAATCCATTGTTCCACTACCACAACCTTCTACCAAAACTAAATCAGGACTTGGAGTAATTGGCGTAGCAATAATTCCATCTACTTGAAAACTTCCAGCTTCTAAGAATACACCTGAATCCCATGACCAATCCGTCACATCACTTATTGCTAATACAATTGTATATTGTTGACAAGGAATAACATTTGCTGTTGCTGTTAATACTGTGGTATAACCATCATATTCATGATCAGCTCCACCAACATTATCATTATAATAAGATGCATTACTTCCTGCGTGAACATTATTAATTGATACTGGTGTAGTTGTACCAGGTATTAATGCGATATTATTAAGTGGTAAAGCATTATTAGGACCACTTATAAAAAATCCAAAAACATCATTAAATGAAGATGGAGCATATTCTGGATATTCATCAGATGCAAATACATATCTAAATGATAAGGTATTTGATGTAGGAGTAAATACAATGGTATATTGTGAATAATCATTAACATTACCTGAGGCTATACCAATTAAAGGCGAAGTTGTACTTGTTGTATTATAAGCTGTAGTCGTATTTCCAGCCGCATTTGGCCCAACTGCATCCTCGGCATTACCAGAAGAAATCAAAATTCCATCATTTATACCTATTGCTGAATTACCATTTTGAAAATAACCCACTTGCTCAGGATTTCCTTCATAAATAATAGTATCAATAGCCATTCCTTGACCAATAAATACATTCTCAATCAAAGTTATTGGTGTAAACGGTGAACCTGGATTCGCTGTATTAGTTACTTGTAATTGTCCAAAGAGGTTGGAACTTAAAAGTAAAAAACTAATAAATAAACTAATTTTAGAAATTTCGGAAGTAAAGGTTTTTCTCATTTTTTATGGAAGTCTTGATTTAATTAATAACTGATAATTAATAATTAATAAAGATTAGCTGTTGCTGAAAATATAAAATACTATCTATGATTTAATAGCTATTTATGATTATCAATTTAAAGCTAAATAAATTGTGGTAATTCGTTTTTTTAATATTTGATTTGGTGTTTTTGGAGTCTTATCCTAAGATGTTATGTGTTGTTTAGTTTTTGTAATACAAATATGGTTATTAATATTTGCTTAACAAAGGGCTAATTGTTAAAATTGTACGAGGTCTTGTCTTAGTTTTATTGTGTAAAATGCTGATTGTTAGCATTTTATAAAGTGTAAAAATCTAATAACTACGAAAAAAAGTTACTTTTTTTCTATGAAATTTTGAAAAAACTGTTGTAGAAATTAATTATTAGAGTTTTCTGATAAATGCTTCCCTCACCGAAATATACA
This sequence comes from uncultured Saprospiraceae bacterium, assembly GCA_964513525.1. Classification (GTDB taxonomy): domain Bacteria; phylum Bacteroidota; class Bacteroidia; order Chitinophagales; family Saprospiraceae; genus CAWVWD01. Next base: position 4,371 of record CAZEOC010000199.1, read on the forward strand.
TTTCGCTCATAAATCTTAGGCATTCACTCATTTGTCATTGCACTGTAAGTCATTTATAGTTATCTTTAGAACATCTTATTTTTAATAACCCCTTTAATCTAAATTTAAAAACATTTATTTCTTAGGCTTAGGTCTAAAATTTTTTTATTTGAATCTAAAAACATCTTATTTTGACCAAAATTTTTAATTAAAAAGAGTTAGTGCAATTAGGGTTTAACATATCATTACGTTTAAAACTCAGAAAATCTCTAAAGGAAAAACTCAATTGCACTACTTTTTTAATCCAATAACCTTTAATGATTCCTAAAGCTCCTTATTTCTAAAATTATAATTTATTAGAATCTAAAATCGCATGTATTTCCATGGGAAATCCTAAACTTTTATTTATCGGTTTAGTTTAACTAGAAACATTTAGATATATAAAATTTGAAAACGCTATTTTCAAAATTGGGTAGAAGTTTTTGCTAAAAAAGAAAAATTTTACGTGACATTATGGAGTAAATAGTTCAATTATATTCTAATAATTCTATTTCTTTTAAGTTTTTTTGTCATAAAAAGCTAATTATTTAGCATTAAATTCGTTTAAATCGTATATTTTAATAATAGAATTGTAAGAATTAGTCAAGATTATCAATAAATCATATTAGTTTATTTTTCATGTATTTTTCATGTTGCAATTAATGTTAATATTTAATTAATTGCAATGCAACCTTTTAAAGATTATCTTCGTCTAACCTATTGTAAACAGTATAATTAGGAACGATTTTTGATTTATTAAGAACTAACAGTATTTTTTGAATATTAGAATAATACATGAAATTTACTGTCACAAAATACATATTTTTATTTACTTTTGTAGTGACTACTTAATGTACTTTTAATGCATAATTAGTTTTTCATTTACAACATAAATACAAATATTACCCAACAGTATCACTTTATAAAACACCTACAACACCTTTTAAATTAAAGGCTTATGACAAAGAAATTTTTTAAATCGATAAAAACAATCTTGCTGCTTTTAGCAATCTCAAGTTCTACTGGCTTGTTTGCAAACGGAACGCAAGTTCAAAATTTTCAAGTTGAAGATTTTGAAATGGGTAATATGTTGACCTGGAACACATCTATCGAAACTCAAAATAAAGAGTTTGTAGTTCAACGTTCTACTGATGGATTAACATTCAATACAATTGGATCAGTTCAAGCTAAAGGGAACTCAACTGTTACTCAAGCATACAATTTTTTAGATATTTCAGCAGATAAAGGGGCAACTCAATATCGCTTGAAGCAAGTTAATGTTGATGGAACATTCAATATGACTGCTGTAGTTTCTATTAATAAAGCAATTTCTAATAACTTTACGATTGCTTCAATGACTCCTTTAGAGCAACAAAATACAGTTGAAATTACACTTGATGTGAAAAAAGCTGCGGCTGTTACTTATATGGTAGAAGAATATGAAGGTATGTTAATATATACTGCAACTCAATATTTACAATCTGGAAGAAATACAATTACAATTGATATTTCTGAATTGGACTTAGGGACTTACAAAATTTCAATTAAAGATAAAGATGAGTCAGAATCTATCATTTTCAAAACTGGTGCTAAAAAAAACGTTGAAGCGTTCGCAGACTTTGATGATGGAAAAGGAACAAAAAATAAAGATTAAATAATATTTAACTAATGAATCAAAATAGAACTGATGATTTGGTTTCAAATCAGTAGCATTGTTTTGAACATTACTAAAATACCAAATAGAATCAAAAAAAGACTTTCAGAAATGGAAGTCTTTTTTTAGTTTTGGGCTATGACAGATAACATATTGAAATCAAAATCTATTTTATTAATACAATTATTAACTTTTTCTGTCTTTATTGGAAGAGCTTATCAATTCATCTTTTTTGATATTCCATATAGAAGTCTTTTTTGGGATGAAAACTTAATGACACCTTTGGTTGAGTATTTTGGTTTATCTTGGAATCAATATATTAACAACCTTGAAATTGCTCAAAATCAAGAATTAATTATTCAAATTATTGGCTTTTTCTTATTAGGATTAGCAGTTTTATCAATGTTTAGCCATTATAAAAAAAGATGGATAAATAGACTTTTACTTATTGGTGCGGTCATTTTATTCACATTATCATTATTGTATTGGAAGGAGCATTTTTATTATGTAGGACAATTAATTGAATATACGATTCAATGGACAACGCCTATTGGATTAGTATTTTTTATTAATAAAACACTAAAGCATAATTCTCAAATAGTCTTTATAAAAACGGTAATTGCATTAACATTTATTGGACATGGATTTTATGCTTTCGGGTTTTATCCTGTTCCAGGTAATTTTGTACAAATGTGTTTAGATGCTTTTCCTTTTTCCGAAATTCAAGCGATTCATTTTTTGAAAATAATCGGTGGCTTAGATTTTTTAGCAGCTATTTTATTATTTACACCTAAGACCGTAAAAGTTGCACTTTGGTATTGTATTATTTGGGGTTTTTTAACTGCTTTCGCTCGTGTTGTTGCCAATTTTGATATCCTTATTCCTTGGCTTAGTTTGCAACAGTGGTTATGGGAAACAATTGTAAGATTGCCACATGGCGGAATTCCTTTATTTTTACTTTGGGTTATTTCGAAAGATGATTAAGATATTTTTCTAATTAGAATTATATAAGCACCTGAACACAATTATCCAAGTATTCTAACTTGTTCTCCCGATGAAAA
>CAZEOC010000200.1:0-7095 GCA_964513525.1 uncultured Saprospiraceae bacterium
GCAATCAACCATTTTGCCCAATCTCCCAAAGCAGAAGTGTACATATTGATTAATTGTGCAGAAAATGCGCCACCAGAAGCTGCGAAAGTTTCATCAGAATTAAACATAATCAAAGCACCAAGCGATAAAAATAAAATCGCTAAAATAATAGTACCGACATATCCAATTCTAAAATCTAATAAAGATTGTTTTAAACCAAAATTTTCGGTCGTGGCTTTTTGTTTTTCATTTGCCCAAATCGAATGCCAAGCAGACAAATCCAAAGGTGCAGGCATCCAACCCATCAATGCAATCAAAAATACTAATCCAGCTCCTTCAAGTGGTAAATCGAAACTTAATTCAGGAGTTGCAGTTGTCCCTTTTGTAAGTGCTAAAATTACCGCAATTAAAGTTGAAACTGTTAATGTTATAATGATGACTTTCATCAAATTATCTAATAATTTATAACGACCGATTGTGAGAATCAAGGAACAAACGCCTAAAATAATCATTGCCCAAATGACAGGATTCTCTGTAATTCCAAAAATATTTATTGCTAATCCTGCCGTTACAATAGTTACTGCAGCTTGTATCGTAAACATAGTTCCGATCGTGATAATAGAAAATAAAGCCAAAACCCAATCTCCTAATTTTTGATATCCTTGTATTAAATCTTCTCCAGTCGAAGCAGCATATCTTGGTCCAAATTCAAAGAATGGATATTTTACTAAATGGATTAATAATACAACCCATAGTAATCCAAATCCATACTCAGCACCTGCTCGTGTTCCTTGAACTAAATGAGATACACCAACCGCAGCACCAGCAAATAATAATCCTGGACCAAGCATTTTTATAAATTTCATATTTTTTCTTTTGTATTTTGAGTTTAAATATTGAATTGATTACTCATAAATCCACAAGTTATAAATTCAAAATTGCGAACTAATGACAATTGTTAAAGTCCAATTGACCAACTTTACAATGTATTTCACTTATTGCTAATAATTCACCTTATAACTATGAAGCCTGACAAGTATATAAAAAATTACATTAATGGTCAGTTAGTACCGCCTTTTAGTGGCGAATATTTAGATAATATAAACCCAACAACAGGGGAAGTTTATTCCTTCGTACCTGATTCGGGAGAGCAAGATATTGAAAAAGCTATCGAAGCTGCAAAAAAAGCTTTCAAAGATTGGTCAAAATGTGATGTGAAAATAAGATTTCGACTATTATCTCGATTAGCAGATATTTTAGAACAAAATGCAGAAGCCTTTGCAATGGCTGAAGCTATTGATACTGGAAAATCTATAGTTCATAGCCGAACGATGGATGTACCAAAAGCACAATCAAATATTCGATTTTTTGCAAATGCAATAACTCAATTTTCATCAGAAGCCTTTAACAAAGAAGGAGAAATGATGAATTACACTTTAAATAAACCCATTGGAGTTGTTGCTTGTATGACACCTTGGAATGCTCCATTACAGTTTTTGACTTGGAAAATTGCACCAGCATTAGCAGTAGGAAATTGTGTGATAGCAAAGCCTTCAGAATTAGCTCCAATGACAACTTATATGTTTTCAAAAGCTTGCATTGAAGCGGGGTTACCTCCTGGAGTTTTTAATATTGTACATGGAAAAGTTGGTCAAAAACTATTAGAAAGTCCTGAAATTAAAGCGGTAACATTTACAGGAGGAAGTAAAAACGGAGAATTGGTCGCTCAAATTGCAGCGAAGACTTTCAAGAAAACTTTATTAGAATTAAGTGGAAAAAATGCAGCAATCATCTTTGAAGATTGTGATTTTGATAAAGCGATTGTTGGTACTTTACAATCTTCATTTTATCATCAAGGACAGAAAAGTGTTAGTACTTCTCGAATTCTGATTGAACGTTCTATTTATGAAAAATTTAGAGATGAATTTGTTAAAAGAACTCAATTTATGAAAATTGGTGACCCTTTGACACCACTTACGAATATTGGTCCTGTGATTTCTAATATGCATTTAGAGAAAATTAAAAGCTATATTTCATTAGCAATTATGGAAGGCGGAACAATATTATGCGGTGGAGAAGTAGCGGAATTAAGTGGTAAATTTGAGAATGGATATTTTATTAAACCAACGGTGATTTCTAATTTATCCCCAAATACAAGAGTGAATCAGGAAGAAATTTTTGGACCTGTTGTAAGTTTAATTCCTTTTGAATCTGAAAAAGAAGCCATTGAAATAAATAATGAAACGGATTATGGTTTATCAGCAACTATTTGGACTGAAAATATTAAAAAAGCACATAGAGTTGCAGAAAATTTAGAAGTTGGAATTGTTTGGATAAATACTTGGCTTGAACGTGATTTAAGAACACCTTATGGTGGTGTTAAAAACTCAGGAGTAGGAATTAAAGGTGGATATGAAGATTTGAAATTCTTTACAAATACTAAAAATGTTTGTGTGAAATATTAAAGAAGTTTTAAGGTTAAATCCTTGCAATTAATTATTCACAGCAATAGTTACCAAGTGTCAATAAAATAGAATCATCACTTCTAAGACGGATAGTAACTGAATCTGTACTTTTTCCAAAATCTGCGATATAATCTAACATGATTATTTCTCCTTTTTTGTTTCGAGTGATTTCAAATTCTTCTACAATATCTTTTTCGTCATCTACTTTCATGATGACTTCTTCCATTTTATTACTTGGTTTCGGGAATTTAAAATCCATCGGATATAACTCTCTTGCAACCAAAAAAACATCTCGCATATTTGTACAAGGAAATAGCAGTTTGAATTCTTTTCTATCTTCCCATTGATGAAATTCAAAACCTAATAGTTCTTTATTTTTCTTCAAACGATTAGCATATTGTTCTATTGATTCATCTTGATTAATAATTGGAAATTTAGCAATGTTTTTTTCAGAAATATACATTCTAATATCCTCATTATCTACAGGGAACCACTTGTATTGATGAGTCGTTTTATAATTGCTTTCCGCTAATTTAATTTTAGAACGATATGGAATATGAGTTACTTTTGCGGCATTTGCATGTGGTTCAAGGAATAAATCAATTCCATCTTTAGCATAAACATAACGAGTCAAGTTCTCAGAATTTGATGTTTCTGATAATTGATTTGAGATTTTATCCAACAATATACTCGCTCTATTCGTGGTCACTTTTAAGAATTTAATTATACTTTCAAATATAATAAAATCAACTTACAATATATTTATATTTTACTAATATTAATAAAAAAACCTTAAAAGTAAATTACTACTTTTAAGGTTTTCGTGCTTATTTATACTTAAGTATTTTATTTATTGCTGACATAATCAGCCCAAGTTTTTTTGTTATAAATTTCTTCTGCAATATAAGTTAACTCTTTTTGCATCTTTTTTTCATCTTTATAACCAGGAGAAATCACAATTCTTGCAAAATTTTCATTTAGATAAACTATAGAAGGGTAGGAGAGTTTACCGTCTAAAAGAGAATATGCTAACTCATTAATACCTTTTCTTCCTTGTTGAATATATTTGAAAGTATGATTTTGATATTGAAACTCTTCTTTTGTTTCTGCATCTAATTTAACAGCATAAAATTTTTCATTGACATATTTTGAAACAGCTGCATTTTTAAAAGTTGTTTTATCCATATGTTTACACCAACCGCACCAATCAGTATATACATCAATGATAACTTTTCTTTTTTCAGTTTTTTGTGCAGCAACCATTTCATTCCAAGAAATCCATTTTATTCCTCCTTCTGTTGTATTAATAACTGTGGAAGTTTTAGAAAAATCATTTTGATTTAACGTAAAAGAAGTGAAAAAACTTAAAGTAAAAGCTGCAATAATTGAACTTTGTATTAATTTATTAATCATAATTCGATTAATTTTATTTTATAAAAGTGAGGCAATTTTATACATCAATAATGATAAGGTATAGTATGGTTTTATCATTAGGTAAATGATGAATAAATATTTTTTAGTATAAATTTACAGAAATTAGTCTGTTTTTATCTCAACCACAATAATAACTAATATTCAAATGCGATGTTTCTTCTTTGATGTTAATTAAAACTAAAATAAGGTTAAATTATTAGAATTTGACTTTATACCTCAAATTTTACATTGAACTTAATTAAATAAGAAGCAATTTTACTCAATTTCTTTAGGGAAATATTTTATTCCATAAAATGTACAAATTGGACCTAATAAAGCATAAGTGAATCCAGGGAAACCAAATCGAGTTCCAATATTAAAAAAAGCTAAAATTATAGAAAGGACACCAACAACTATAAAAAAGGAATAATGGAAAGTATAAAATCGAAGTATTTTTTTATCCTCTAAATGGTTGGTTTTATTAGCGCCGTAATAATATAATAAGGTAATACAACTGAAAATCAAGACGAAACCGATTCCGTATATTGTAAATAAATTCCCTAAATCTTCAAAGGAAGATAATCTACTTTTGCCAATAACTGTATTGGCAATAAATTTCATTGGATAAACATAAAATAGGATGACAAAAAGTAAAACGGAATTGATTCCAATTATCCAATTATCGACAAATTTAATACGTCTAAAGTAGTTATAATGTACTTTCCAAATTAATAAGAGAACGAAAAAACTTATTGCAAAACTGATAAAATCCGTCATGAGTTCTCTCAAAGCACTGTAATCTTCAGGCACTTCAAAAGAAACAACAATCAAAGTAGCTGCAAAGGCAAAAACCGCATCACTAAAAGATTCAACTCTACTTTTATTATGTTTCATTTGATTAATTTTTGGTTTTTAATTGCTTCAAATGATAAGTAATCATAATTGTAATTAAAATTGCAAAAGGAGCTGAAATTAAGAAACTATACAAGACTTGTTCATTTTTTTCCATTCCTTCAACTACGATTTCTCTGACATAATATTCTGTTGCTCCTGCAGCCCAAAGTCCTAATGCTGCTCCTATCATACCAATAATATGTTTGTTCATGTATTGCGGAGATTTCTTCTTTTTTAACATTGGTAACCAACCATAAAGTAAGAAGAATATTGAAACGGGAATTAAATAATGAAAAGGCCCAATGCTTCCATTATTGAAGTCATAAATAAATAAGGCTGAAAGATTTACTAAAACTAAAGCTATAGAAAAAACGACTCCAATTTGTTTATGAATTTTTGTCCCTTTTTTAGCAAAAATTACAAATAAACTCGTTGCTAATGCTATGATTGAAGCAACGAAATGTATCATTCCTTGTGTGGAGTGAACCCAATTTACAATCGAAAACATACTTATTAATTTTATTGATGAATAAGTAAGATAGTGAAAAATTAAAATAAAAGTTGCTTTTAATATTCACTTAGGTCAATTTACTAATCAAAAAATCAACTTCTTCTTTTGTATTATAATAATGAACAGAAGTACGATTTGCAGCGCTTATATTACGTTTGTCCATCTCCAAAACACTACTAAATCGAGCAGTTACAGAAGAATTAATATTAAAAGATTGTAAGTGTTTTTGTAAATCTTCTGGGGAAATTCCAGCTTTTGAAAAAGTGACGATTCCTCCTTGTTTTTGACCAATATCATGAACTGTTATATCTTCAATGGTTTGTAATTGTTCTCTTAAGTAATTAGCAATCAATTCAATACGGCTCCAAATATTATCTATTCCTAAATCATTAGCATATTTTAAAGCTGCGGTGAAACCCATCATTGCTGCAAAAGGTTTTTCCCAAGTTTCAAACATTTTCGCTGATTTATTCAATTGATAATCATTTGCATTTTGCCAATTAGTGTATAATAATTCTAAAAATACAGGCTCTAACTGTTCAATTACAGATTGACGAACATACAAAAAGCCCAAACCTCTTCCTCCACGTAAGTATTTTCTACTCGTTGCAGTTGCGAAGTCACAACCAATTTTTTCAACATCAAAAGGAATTTGACCAATAGATTGACAAGCATCTACCATAAATAATACTTGATATTTTTTTGCCAATTTTCCGATTTCTTCGGCTGGTGCAATGATACCATTACTTGTAGGAATATGTGTAATTGCAATAAGTTTGACTTTGTTATCTATCAACTTTTCAAAAGCATTCAAATCAAAACTACCATTTAATTCGTGTTTGAAAATTCTAATTTCTATACCTTTTTGTTCTTTCAGATGTAGATAATTAATAAAGTTATTTCCGTATTCTAATTCACTTGTTATAATTACATCTCCTTTTTGGAAAGGAATAGAATACAAGGCTAAATTCAAACTAGACGTAGCGTTTTGCGTCAAAGCAATTTCATTAGGCGAAGCATTAATTAATTTAGCAGCTTGTGTATAGAAATTATTAATCTCAGTTGCCTTTTCATTCGTAATTCGATAGCCACCAGTTATAGCGTCTTCATGAATGAAATTAATAGTTGCATCGATTACTTGTTGTGTCACCAACGAAGCACCTGCATTATTGAAGTGAATTAATTTTGGAACACCAGGTGTATCTTTTCTTATTTGTTCAATATTCATCATTCCTAAAAGTTGTATTTAAAATAAAAAATCGAAAGGTTGTAATAATGTACCAACAATCATTGCACTAAATAATAAAGCAAAAAAAGTTATCCAACGAGTTTGAGATTTATTCGTACTATATTTACTCTCTTTCCAAGCGATAATTCCAATCCAAATTCCACCAGCACCAAATAATAAGGAGAGAATATAATAAAGTATTACTAAGCCAATTCCAGCTGTGCTTAAAGTAGCTAATAATACAAAAACAAATGCACCAATACTTATTATTAATGCTAAAATCGCTAACCAAATAGCATCAAATTCGAAATCATTTATTGTTTTAGTAATAGACTTACACTTCTTTTTGAGTCGTTTTTTTACAAATTTCTTTGTGAATCGATGCTGATTATTTTTCGATTGAATCGTTTCTATATTCGTAATTGTCGTATTATCAAAACTTACAGCTCTAACCGTTTGATTAATTATCAAGAAGTTCATTATCAAAAAAAGCAAAAATTTCTTTTTCATAATCAATTGTTTTTTGAGGTGATTTAATAATTACTAAATTACTGATAATAAATCTTTAAAAATTCAAAAGAAAAATATTTACTCACTTGCTTCTT
>CAZEOC010000201.1:0-7094 GCA_964513525.1 uncultured Saprospiraceae bacterium
TCAGAACCGTAAATTACTGATATTCAGCTCGAAATAAATTTTAGACAAGCTCTAACTAATAATTAGCTTTTTAAGAATTTTATGATTGTCATTGAACGTAATCTCTACTAAATAAAAACCTGGAGGTATATCGTTCGTTTTAATTTGTATTTCATTAGTATAAGTTAGCTTAATTCGCTTTTGAAATTGCTCTACTTGATTAATAATGCGTAATGATTTAGGTGTAGCTTTGGTTCTATCAAATTTGATAAGTACATAATCAGTTGCTGGATTTGGATATATTTGAACTAAATTATCGACTTCAAGTTGTGAAGTTGAAAGTGGAATACAATTGGGTTTAACACCAACTTGTTCATTAAAAGTACCATTGTCAACAAACCAATTTTCCCAAACTCCACCAGTTCCAGATTTCCAATCATTTAAATCAAAAGTATTCGAGCCATTGGCTGTTCCTTTTACTTTATAAACTTTAATGGCTTCATTTCCTAAGTTCCAATCAAGTGGATTGCCTGAGGAACAATTCTCAGGAATAACATCTGTTAATTCACAGTTTGTTTGAATGAAATATGCATTATCATTATAAGTTGGATAATCTCCAAAAACTTTTGCGATACCATTAGTATCAATACAAACTGCGGTATATTCATCACAAGCAATACCTTTTGCGGCTATGCCAAAATCAATCAAAATCCGAGCTAAAAAAACAAGATGTCTTCCTTTTCTGTCTGGATTATCATAATGCGTATCAGTGATTACATCAGATAAATATTGATTTGAAATAAACGGTAATGAATCAACAGTAACATTATTATTAAGCGGATTTGATAAAGCGGTTGAAGAAGTAACCGTTCCATTTTCTGCTGAAAAATAAAATCCTCCTTGAATTGCCATACCCGCACTTGTACCTCCAATGACAATATTTCGGCTTGAAATAGCCTCGTTAATCAAGCTGTCAATAGCATTGTTTCTCCAGTAGGAAATATAATTCCATTGGTCTCCTCCTGCAAACCAAATTGCTTCTGCTTGTTGAATTTTCTGATGTATATACGCTTCATTTGAAGCGGATGAATTATTGAAAACAATCGTTTCAACAGAATTAACGTTCACACTCAATCCAGAATACATATAGTTATTATATCCATCACTTCCTGAAGCACGTAAAACTAAAATATCACCTCCATTTGCTTGTTGTAAAAACCAGCTCATCGCATTATCGTCTTCCGATGCGCCTCCCATCAAACATACGCCACCTTTAGGTGAAGTTGTTAAGTCATTAGCGTTTCCGGTGAAGTAAGAGGTGTAAGATTGACCAAAAGTAGTAGAGTTTGAACTTATTATAAAGACTACTAAATAAAGTAAATATTTCATTATTCGTTTTTTTATGACAGATAAGTGTTTCTTATATATCGTAATAAAAATTTCTTTTATAATTTAGAAAATGTAGTTATTAACAACAATAAATTATTGGATATTTGCTTTTCTATTTGTCTCCATTTTATATTCTATTTTATTGAAGTCGTTAGTTTTAATTAATAATCTATTTTTTAATTACATCTTATTTTCCATACCATTTCACTTCAAATTCTTTTAAAATTTTATTTAATGGCTTATCCAAGTTTAGATTCTTAAATAATTTAGTTTCATATCTACTTTGTTTTCCTCCTCCAATTCTAATAAGTGCATCAATATACTTAACAAAATCTTCTGATTCGTCACCAAATTTTTCTCCTTTTAGAATTACTTTTTTTACGTTATAAACACCACTTTTTACTCTTAATGCTTGTTTTGCGGAAAAACCTACTGTTACAAATCCAAATTTTTCTGATAATTCATATGCAATTTTAGGAACCCCTGAATTGGTATATCCGCTTACAACCTCAATTATTTTATTAGGATGTTTTTCTTGAATTTTTTGAAATACATCGGTTAGTATTTTATATGCAGCTTTCTTATCAAATTGATTTCTGCTGAATCCTACAATCCCATATTTTATTGTTTTTGTCAATCGTTGCTTTTTTTGTGATGTAGAATAGTTTCTGTTAGAGTTAAAAGTTTTTTAACCAATATAAATAGATACAAACTTTTAGTGTTTGATGCTCTATTTTCTATTAATCAACAATAGGAATACACTACAATCTAATTGATTCTCAGACTAAAGATAAATATTTCTTATTAGATTTTTTATAAACAAGTACAGCCAAAATAATCAATTTTTTCATGTTGTAAATCTAATGCAATCTCTTTTGTAAAATAATAAATTGATTAGTTTTCGTTATTTGACATTTTTTGAATAATCTAACAACCTGAAAGAATAATCATTTTCTTACAGAAAATAAATAACCTTTCAGATTTAAATATTTTCAATGATTTTAAGGTTGGTCAACGTATAATATGCAAAAATTGTCAATGAGTCGTTTGTTTTAATAGAGTACAATGTTTTATTACTTGTTGTCAGTAATTTTCTACCATTCAATTATTCCTTTTTCAAGTTCAAGGATTCCATTTGTTTCTTTTAATAGTCCGTTTTCGTAATGATGGACTATTTTATTGGCAACTTCAATTGGTGATAAATCCGCATCTTTTGAAGCTATTTCTGTTTTCATTTTTCCAGGATGAATGCTTATTACTTCAATTCTGTCTTTGAATTCTAAACGAATACAATTTGTAAGCATATTTTGAGCTGCTTTTGCGATTCTGTAGGAATAACTGATATTTAGATTTTCATAAGTTCTTTGAGATTGCCGATTTATTGAACCAAGTCTACTATTTAAGTTTAGAATCAAAGGTTTTTTCGTTTTAAGTAAATTATTAGCCAAAGCTTTTGTTGTTCTTAATACGCCAAGACAATGAATATTAAATAAGTCTATGATTTCTACCGAATTTACATCTTGAATCAAGTAAGAAGTTCCTGCGATTCCAGCATTATTAATTAATAAATCTATAGCATTGTCTTGAATGGACTTTTGTATTAATTTAATTGATTCATCAGATGATAAATCAGCAAGAATGATTTTTGAATTTTCGGGATATTTCTGTTTCAATAGTTCTACCTCAGCTTCCTTTCTGACAATTCCATAAACGAAGTATTGTTTTGTCGCAAAACAATTAAATAATTCTTTTCCAAGTCCTCTACTAATTCCTGTTATAAGCACTCTTTTTTGCATATAGTTTTGGATTTAATTACGGTTGATTGGTTGGCATTAACAAAGTAGACGATTACACATTGATAAGGAATAGACTATTTATGAATATTTAAATTAGCATAAAATACACCTTCATGATTCATAAAAGAACCATTTGTTTTATTCAAATCTAATGGTTGACCAGCAAAATTTGTCGCTGGTAATCCTAATTCATTATAAATACAAGCCGTTGCTGCAAAATCCCAAATACTTCCGCCACCGTTTGCTTTCTTCGGAAACTTCAACATACAAGCAGGGCCATTTTCCAAGACTAAAATTCCATTCAATACAGAACCAGCACCATCAATTTCTTTGATTCCATTTAGACTCAATTGTGTCACTTTATTATTTAATAATTCTTTGATTTTATTAGCATTAGGCGTATCATTTAACTTCCCATCAGTTACATAAGTTAAGTGATTATTCGTATGCTTAATTTTCCAAATTTCATTATTTTTATATGCTCCTTGCCCTTTGATTGCATAATAAATTACATTCGTACTTGGATTAAAAACAACACCAATTTGAGGCGTTCCATCTTTAGCAATTAAGGCAATAGATACCGAAAACCCAGGATGTTTATTAATGAAAGCAAGTGTGCCGTCCATCGGGTCAATACACCAAAAAAAATCCTTTTGGAATCGTCCTCCATCATCTTCCGTTTCTTCTGATAAAAGTGCAATATCAAATTCTTGACAAGTCGGTAAAAGATGAGAAAGAATAACCGTTTCACAGGCTTTATCTACTTCGGTAACAACTTGTGAAGCATAATTATCTCCACCTTGTTTTGTATGAACCACAATATCATCATTCATATGTTGTTGAATGATTTCACCAGCTGAACGAGCTGCTTTGATTGCTATATTTTTAAGGTATGTAAAATCCATTTTTATAAATTATTAATCACTTCTTTTGTGATGCGTTCGCTATAACTATTTATCTTCCAATGACCAGGACTCCAGCCTTTTAAAAATCGATGAAAATCTGCCCAAGCAACTCGATAGAGCAACCGCCATTCTGTTTCTAATTCCTCGTTTTTTTCTGTTAATTCATTTTGTAAATACTCAAAATAAGTATCTAAAATTTGACTTTCTAAACGTTCACATTCGCTTTCGTTTAGGCAACTTCCTACAAAATATGCGACATCTTTCATTCCACAGCCGCCACCGACATACTGAAAATCTACGCCAGCAACTCCTCCGTCGGGAGCAAAACAAAAGTTAGCCAACTTCGCATCGCCATGAACAAAAGTTTTGTAGTTACAATTGTTTAGTTTGTCATCTATTAGCGATGCTGCGACTTTCAATTTATTATCGTTTAATACTTCCAATTCATGAGGTCGAGTTTCTAAATGCCAATATGTACCAACTTCCCAAAGTCCATCTGGTACTTTTCCTAAATAACTGGCGTGAAATTGTGCCAACCATTTCAAACAAGCAGCTATTTCCTCCCATGTAACAGTATATTTACGCAAGAAATAACCAGCTTCATCTAAATCTTCCAAAACCATTAAAACCTCATCATTTTTCGTATCAATAGCGAAACATTTTGGCAGTCGAGCAAGACTATTTTTGCTGTATGTTTCATACCATTTTGTTTCTACTTGATAGGATTTTACCTTTCGTTGATGTCCGATATCTGTATTCCAGCCACGAGGATGATTTTGTTGTATCGGTAATTGAACATGTTTTATGACAATACTATTCACAGCAGCATTTGTCAAACCGACTCGCATGATTTTTCCATATCCGCTCCACAGTTCTTGAATCATTTCTTTTTCAACCAAAGCAGACGCTCCTGTTTGTTGCAGAATGACGGATTTAAAATATTTATTCATAGTTGACTAACATATACATTTACACTCCGAATATCTAATTATAGAATAATTTATTAAAAAAAACTGTAGGATTTATAATTGAATAATGATTAAATAGGCTGTCGATTTAGTAGCTTTTTTATAGTATGAAATGCTTTCAAAATAGTAAGGAATAAATTACTTATAAATTCAATAATATCATTAATAAAGTCAGTACTCCAATTACAGTTGTAAATATTCCAGTGTTTCTTGATTTTGTCCAACCTGATAATGCTATTAAAAAACATAAGGAGAATATTCCCAATATAAAAGTGCTAAATCCAATGATTTTGGGAAAGTCCAAAACACTGTTTTCTATTTCAAAAGGATAGCCTTCCGTTGTCAACATCACAATTTTAGTCATTGCGAAAACAGTTGTTAAAAAACAAGAAGCAGCAATTGTAGTGATTTTAAGGATATAGTTCAAAAGTTTTTCTTCTGATTTAGTTACTAATAAATTAGCCAAAACAGCAATAGAAAATCCACTTAAGAGTGAACTGATAACGATTAATTGATTTGCAATTTTATTCAAATATTCAGGCTGTAATTCTAACATAAATTTGTTTTTTCTAAGTGCAATTCTAAAAATTAGTTCAAACTAAATCAACCAACTACTCTTCTGAGTTTAGTTTTCTAAAATGTTATAGATATTTATTCAGGAACTTAAATTGTTTTTTATTATTTCAGATATTTCTTCTGCTTTTTTCAGAACGCAAATATGACTTCCATTTTCGATTGTAAAATCTGGATGCTTGATTAATTTATACGGAAGGGTTTTATCATTTGTACCATGTATATGGATAATTTCAGTTAGAAAGGAGATTGTTGGTTCTTGCCAAGAAGACAATTCTCTCAAAGCCCATTGTAAATAAAAGTTTGTTTGTTTTCCGACCATACTTTTAAAAAGGTACTTTTCACGGTCAGTTTCAAAACCATGACTTTTGCCCCAATATTTAAATGTCTTTAGACTTAATTCTTTAGTGAATATTTTACTTAATCGTAAAGGCTTTATCAATTTAAAATTGAGCGGAATTTCTTTCCTTGATTGAATACTTGAAATTAAAATGATTTTTTCGATTTGATTGATACTTGCAATTTCTTGTGAAAGTACACCACCTAATGAATGACCAATCAAAATAATTTTTTCAGTAGGATTGATGACTTTAGGAAATATTCGTTGTGCATATTGATGAATTTTCTCATTGATTTTTGGTTCAATCCAATTGATTTCTGTAACGTCAAACTCGTTTAAGTCTAATCGCTCAAAAATTCTACAGTCATAACCTAATCCTGGAATCAAGTATATTTTCATATTGTTTTATGAGATTATTTTAATCCAACACTTTTATAATAATTATTCAAACTTTCTTGTTCCTCAATATCAGATATATGCGTAATACTGGTTATTTTATTGTCTGCACCAACAACAACTTTCTGTTTGCATTTATGCGTATAAGCTTTATTCTTATGAGTCAAATAATCTGTAAAATGAACATAAAATTCAGTCTCATTTATGTTTTCAATTTGACTTTGTCCCCATTCTAATTTATCCAGTTTTTTTCTCCCTTCTATCATATTATCCTCGTATGATTTTGCGATATTTTCAGGACCAATTAGTATTTCATTTCCGATATTATATTTACAATCTTTAGCTAAAATACTTCGTGTAGTAACAAAATCATCTTTATCTAATGAGTTTCCAAACTCAATTGCTATTTCTCTTTTGTTCATAACATTTTAGTTTTATAATGAAATAGAATAGTCCTGTATATGTAGTATTTGCAGACGATTTTTTTATACTTCAAGTTATAATTAAATCGATTAATCCACAAATTGCTGCTCCTGCTATTATTGACCAAGATATCCAATCTTTAAATTCATTTTTTTTGTGCATTAAAAATAGCAAATGCAAGAATAAATGAATGATTAAGAAAATATCGAAATAATATCTAAACGATTCATTTCCAGATTGAATTTCAAAAAGAATCCAAA
Organism: uncultured Saprospiraceae bacterium; assembly: GCA_964513525.1. Classification (GTDB taxonomy): domain Bacteria; phylum Bacteroidota; class Bacteroidia; order Chitinophagales; family Saprospiraceae; genus CAWVWD01. The sequence continues at coordinate 7,030 of CAZEOC010000201.1, forward strand.
ATATCAATGGAATATGAGCAGCGATAAAAACAATAAAACCTAATTTATCATTTAAAAATGATAGC
>CAZEOC010000202.1:0-7048 GCA_964513525.1 uncultured Saprospiraceae bacterium
CAATGGTTACTTTTTCGGAAACGTCTGATAGTATTCTACCTAAAACCTTTGAAATTTTCGACAATATAGAAATTAAAGAAAGTGGTAATTACTTAGATACTTTAATTTTTGAAAAAGAATTTATGAAATCAAATAGTAAGATTTATCTCTCAAATGAACAGTTTATGAAGACTCATGAGGAAAATAAATAAAATATAAGTAATAACTGTCACCTATCAAACATTTAAACTAATCTGTCATTTCCAAAAATCCAAATCGTCTTATTTGAAACACATAGATACATAGAACATATAGTGTTTTCATTTTGGCAAAACCAAAACATTCTAAATTAATACATTTTAACACAGTTAAAATCAGAAAAACTATAATTTCTATGTAACTATGTGTTAAAATTTTTCAAGATGAAATACATATTAACAAGCATATTTTTATTAATAACAATAATCATAAATGCACAAACGCCAATTCCAGAATTAGGCGAAATATTCAGAAATGATGTCGTTCCAAGGATTGATATTACGATAGATGCAACGGATTTAACGACACTTTACGATTGGAATAATTTGCAAAGTGATACCGAATATTCGGCAGATTTTGTTTTTGATAATGGAACAATCCGTGATACAATGACAAATATTGGTTTTCGATTGCGAGGCAATACTTCTCGATTAGCACAAAAAAAATCTTTTAAAGTTTCCTTTAATACTTTTGAAAGTGGTCGTAAATATTATGATTTAGAAAAAATGAATCTAAATGGAGAACATAATGACCCGACGATTACTCGCTCGATGATTTGTTGGAATTTATTGCGAAAAATGGGTATTCCTGCGCCTCGTGCGAACCATGTTGCACTTTATATCAATGGAAATTATTACGGTTTATATCTGAATGTGGAACATATAGATGAAGAATTTATTGATTTGCGTTTTGGAAATGACGATGGGAATTTATACAAATGTTATTACGGCGTAGATTTCAATTATATTTCTACTAATGCAAATGCCTATAAATTGCAAGATAACGGACGACGAGTTTATGAATTAAAAACTAATGAGACGGAAGATGATTATTCGGATTTGTCGGAGTTTATAGATGTTTTGAATAATACACCAACGACTTTTTTACCCTGCGAATTAGAAAAGATTTTTAATGTAGATGATTATTTAAAAGTAATGGCTTTTGATGTATTGACTGCAAACTGGGATGGACCAATATGGAATAAAAACAATTGTTATATCTATAAAAACACAGCAACTGACAAATTTGAATATCTTCCTTATGATTTGGATAATACTTACGGTGTCAGTTGGTTTTCGGGTATAAATTGGGGAACAAGAAATATTTATCAATGGTCGCAAAATGGTCAAAACCGACCAATTTATGAACGCATTTTAGATGTTCAAGAATATCGTGACCGTTATTCCTATTATATGAATGAAATCATTCAAGATTATTGGCAAATTCAGAATGCAGAAATTGACCAAATCAAAACGATGATTACTCCTTATGTATTTAATGACACGTATAGAACTTTAGATTATGGTTTCGATATGCAAGACTTCAATAATGCTTTTACGCAGCCGATAGGAATGCATTTACATTATGGAATTAAGGATTATATTTTGGCAAGAGAACAATCCGCTTTGACTCAATTAAACTTAAATGGATTGAATCCGATTGTTTCTGATGTGACGACTAATGTTTCTATTAATAATCAAACCATTGATATTCAAACACAAGTTAGAGATAACCAAAATAATTTGACTGTAAAAGCTTGGTTTAGGGAAGAAAACAGTTCATTCGTTAGTATCCCTTTATTGGATGATGGTAATAATAATGACGGACAAGCCAATGATGGTTTTTTTGGTGGAACGTATCAAATCAGTAATCCTTCTGGAAATATCGAATATTATATTATTGCTACGGATAATGAATCTAAAATGGGCAGATTTCCAAGATGTGGCATAGAAAGTTTTTATTATAATCCGCCTTTGGTGAATTTAGTAATTAATGAATTTATGGCGAGTAATGAAACAGCTTTTAGTGATTCTGCTGGTGAATTTGATGATTGGATAGAATTGTATAATGCCGCAAATGTTCCTGTTGATTTAGGTAACTTATTTCTATCAGATAATCCAAATATTCCTAATAAATGGCAATTACCAAATCAGACTTTACAACCTGACGAATATTTGGTAATTTGGGCAGACGAAGATAGTAATCAAGGCGAATTACATACTAATTTCAAACTCAGCAAAAATGGCGAAACCCTTGGAATTTACAGCGATGCAGCCAACGGTTTTGCTCCTTTAGATGAAATCGCTTATCCTACACAAACAACCGATATTTCTTATGGACGGATGCCAAATGGAACAGGTGATTTTATGGTTTTAGATAGTATTACGCCAAGTCGAAATAATGGTGGTTTGCAAGTTGTTATTCCTCAAGATACTTTTCCAAGAACGGATATTTTGATTTTTCCAAATCCAACAACTGATGTTGTAAATATTGCACATGGTTTTAATCAACCTAATATTCGGATTTATAATGCAAATGGACAATTGGTGTTTGAAGATTTCAAGATTGATTATACTTATATTTGGAATGGTCTTGGGCAAAATGGAAATATATTAATTCCTGGTGTTTATTTTATTTCATTTTATGAAATGAATGGTGAGGAAATGAAGATTTTGGAAACGAAACGGGTTTTGATTGTTCGCCCATGATTTACTTTTTTCTTTTAAAAATTCTATATGAATTTTAGACAAGCTTAAAATATCGAATTGAAGTAATTCAGACACGGATATAGCGGATTTAAACGGATTTTTTTATTACGAATCCGTTTTATACGTAATTATAAAACTTAACTTTAAACAATGAAAAAATCATTTCTTTTAATTGCTATTTTGTGCTTACTTTTTAGTTGTAAAAAACCAGATTTGGAGCAGGTTTGGATTGGGAAATATTGTTATGAAGCAATTGATAGTACTTATTCAAATGCTTGTCCTCGTAAGATTCTTGCTTTTGAAAAAGATAGCGTAAATATCAAAGAATTTTATTTTCAATTATATGGAGGCGAAGATAATTCGGTTTATAAATATCCTTATAAGATTGAGAAAGACCAATTAATAATTTTCAAAGAAGATAGAATTGACACCTTAAACTATAAAGTTAATAAAGAGCAATTTGGATATACTTATTTTTATGGTAGGAATAGGATAGTTTATCAATCTTTACAAACCTATAATCAAGCAAAAATAAAAGCCGAATTTCAAAATTATTTATTAAACGCAAGTTTTGAGAAATCTGATGATTCTTTACGAATTGAGTTTCAAGATAATAGTCGTTTTATCAAAGATAAATTAGAGGTTCCGTTTAGCTCAAATAATGTTTGGATTTTAGATGAATTTCAAAATGAATTGTTTTTGGTTTTTGCTTATGACTATGGTTCTATGCCAACTTTTTTTCACATTACAGAATTTGATAAAAATGGTTTTAAAGGAACGACTTATGGAAAGGAAAACGTAGTAACTACTTTCAAGAAATTACCGAAAAAACAAGTTTATAATCCAAAAGATTTTGTTGGTAAATGAGAACGTTATTATGAGTCAAATCATGAATTTGGAGCGATTCCATCATTCTCCAAGCGCCAAAATTGGACGCAGAAGGAACAATTAATTATTACAGATTCTACTTTGATTCAAAAATATCTTTTTAAAACGAATAAAGTCAATTGGTCAATGAACAGAGAACAAGATATGCTACTTTTTTCAGAATGGAAATATAACGACTTTTATGATGTTCCACAATGGAATATTTTGGAGTTGAAAGTGAACGAGTTTAAGATAGAACGATGGAAAAGATTAGATGAAAGAACTACTTTTAATTTTGCTCTCAAATTTGAAACCATAAAATTTATTCGGATAGAATAATTATCTAACCTATTTTGATTATAAAATATATAGAAATAATATTTATTTTTCTCCACTTGATATTCTAAATTTAGAATTATCTCCTTGAAAAAAGAAAGCAGTTTTATCCTATAATAGAACAAAACTGCTTATCAACTGATAGAGAATTACTACTTAATTTTTTTAGAATTTATCACTTTTCAATTCTAAAGGATGTTTATTGCATAAAAACTACTTTTTGGAGATTCATTAATCATCATTAAATGATGATAGTTTTGTGGGAATGTTTATTGTGAATTTTAAACTCATTTTGTTTTTTATTGTGATACAAATATAGACCGATTTTTACACCTGTATAAGCGTAATTTTACTAAAAGTTGAAAACAGGTATTTATACCTAATTCTTTTTTCAAAGTTATTGAACTAAAAACTTCACTCTTTTTGTTAGTCAGAAAAGAATTAAAAATCAAAGTCTAAAATGAGTAGAAGAATAGTTTTTGGAGATATTCATGGTTGTTATGAAGAGTTTATTGAATTAATAAATCAGATTGGAATAACAGACAAAGATGAGATTATTTCCTTAGGAGATATTGTAGATAGAGGACCAAAGTCAGTGGAATTATTTGAATATTTCAGTACTCGGAAAAATGCAAAAGTGATAATGGGGAATCATGAGCGAAAGCATTTGAATGGTGTTTTGACTTATGCTCAAGAAATTGTAAAAGTACAGTTTGGTGAAAAATATGAAGCTTTTTTGGATTGGTTGACAACCTTAGATTATTATTATGAAACAGAGGAAGCTATTATTATTCACGCTTTTTTTGAACACGATAAACCGCTAAATCAACAAAAAGAAACGGTGCTTTGTGGGTCAACTTCTGGCACTCGATATTTGGAGAAAAAGTATGGAACAGATAAATATTGGTCGGAATTTTACGATGGCAAAAAACCAATAATTTATGGTCATCATGTAGTTGGAGAAATAGTTAAGATTTTAAATAATACTTACGGAATTGATACAGGAGCTTGTCATAGCGGAATGTTGACGGCAATTGAATTACCGAGTTTCAAGATTCATCAAATCAAAGTCAAACAAGATTATTGGAAAACAGAACGCTTAAAATGGCAAATTCCTGTATTAAAAGCTAAACCGTGGGAAACAATGACTTTTGAGCAAATTGAGCGACAAATTAGTAAGTTACGTTATATCGAAAATCCAGAAATCCAAGCTTTTTTAGATAAAAAGGAAAATTGGTCTTTGAAAATTCAAGCAAAAATTCCAATTTTATTAGAACAAATAAAGGCAAAAGCAAATTCGATTTTAGAAGAATATGGAAATGAACGTTTTAATGAAATTGCAAATCAATATGCTTTTAAAGTTTTGTTGTTTAAAGCACGAGCAAATCGTTTAACTGTGACGGAATTGCGGAAGTCTTTGAATACCGTGGATAAGATTTTGGAATTAGAAAAGGAACTAAACAATAATGAGTAGAGAATCAGAAAATTTGTCAAAGTCAAATAATTTTAAATTTATTAGCGATTGGTGTACAAAGCTTTTTATTTAAAGTGTAAATACACTCAAGAAGCAGTTATTCGAGATTTTTGGGCAAAAGGTGATGATAAAATCGTATTTTGGAAACGCCTTTAATTATTTTGAAACACATAGGTACATAGAAACATAGTTTTGATTTTGACTACGTCAAAATATACTTATCGAAATATTTCAGCAAAGCTGAAATCAAAACTATGTTTCTATGTACCTATGTGTTTAATCAAACGAGATGTCACTTTTAAAAAAATCACTTTCTACTTACGGACTAACAATGATTGTCATTGGTTCTTGTATTGGCGTTGGAATCTTTTTGACACCAGCGCAAACAGCTCAATATTTAAGTTCGCCATTTTGGATAATTGTTGCCTGGTCACTTGGCGGATTAATCGCTTTAACTGGTGCATTGACCTTCGCAGAATTAGGTGGATTATTTCCAAAAGCTGGTGGTGTTTATGTTTTTCTGAAAAATGCTTATGGTGATTTTGTGGCTTTTTTATATGGTTTTGCAATATTATTAGTCATTACTTCTGGGGCTTTAGCCGCCTTAGCACAAGGTTTTGCAGAATATGCCTCCAAACTAATTCCATTAACAAACTTCGAAATAAAAATTGTTGGTATTGTCGTTTTGGTCATTACAACTTTCATTAATTTAGTTGGTGTAAAAGTTGGGGAATATCTGATTAACTTTTTTACGACAACCAAATTAATAGGTATTTCAGCTGTTATTTTAATTGGTTTATTTGTTGCTTTACCAGAACCCGAAGTAGTTGATTTTATGAATACAACTGCTCCTGAAAATCTAACTTCAATTTTCTTTTTAGCTTTAATTGGAGTCTATTTTTCTTATGGCGGTTGGCATCACGCTTCTTATTTAGCTGCTGAAACAGAAAACCCGAAACGTACGATTCCAAAGGTGATGATTACAGGAACATTGATTGTTACTTTAGTTTATGTATTAATCAATTTTGCGTATTTGTATATGTTGCCTATTTCAGATATCGAAAATTCCAAAGCATTGGCTGCTGATGCAATGAGTCAATATTATGGAAATGGTGGGCAAATGATAGCTATTTTGATTATGATTTCTATTTTCGGAACGATTAGTATTTATACCATGTCTGCACCTCGAATCTATTTTGCAATGGCGAAAGATGGTGTTTTCTTCCAACAATTAGCCAAAATTCATCCGAAATTCAAAACGCCTTTCAACGCAATTCTCTTACAATCATCTTGGGCAATTCTACTTATCCTATTTTGGGACACTTTCAATGATTTGATTACTTATGTTGTCTTTATGGACTTATTATTTATGGTTTTAGCGGCAATTAGTATCTTCATTTTTAGAAAGAAAATGTCTGAAAAAAATCGTCCTTATCGTACTTTAGGTTATCCAATCATTCCAATCGTTTATATACTAATTTCAACGATTTTTGTAATTAATACACTAATAGAAAAACCGATGCAAGCCTTAGCTGGATTGGGTTTGACCTTATTAGGTTTTGGTTTTTATTGGTACTTCAAGCGTACTAATTCACCACAAGATTAATATTTGGATGAAAATCTGCTTCGTTATATACTTATACTT
>CAZEOC010000203.1:0-7047 GCA_964513525.1 uncultured Saprospiraceae bacterium
GTGGTTGGAAATAAAGACCAGAAGATAGTTTAAAGGTAACATCTCGATTAGAATTTATAGGTCTAAAAAGTAATTGAACTCTTGGAGAAACGATGAATTCTTTATTCAAATCCCAAAAATTCGCTCTAATTCCATACGTTAAATTAATTACGTCCTTTGTAATAAAAGTAGAATCTTTTTCGCTATAAACAGACTTTTCAAGATTCCAAGTGTTCTGAGCAAATGCAGAAATTCTATTTGATTGTAAATCTATATTTGTATTAATAACTTCGTTTAATAAAACGCTACTTGTATCAAATGGAATAGAATAACCTGCTGAATCCAATAATTCCCATTCTTTCAATTCGTCAATTATACTTTCTGATTGGTATTTCAAACCCCATTCTACAAAGTGAGACTTTGTAATTTCGTTTTTTTCTTCGTCTTTGTAACTTTTTTGAGTTTGCCAACCTCCTTTGTGTTGTGCATTATAAACATTTGCAGTTAAATAATTTCTTGCAAAATTATGCTCTGTTCCTGTTCCTAAAATTCCAACAATTTCCCCAACATTGTCGCTTCCTAAATCCGTTTCGATTTGTCCTAATTGATATTGACCAATAATATCAAATCGTTCATTTTCTTGACTTTGGTAAGTTGAAGTTAAGAATTTAAGAAAGTAATTTTTGTCTTTTGGAAAATAAATAAGTGACAATCCGCCCATTCCTGTCTTGAAATCATCAACTTCTTGTCCTTCAAAAGCAACTCTAAATTGTAAGGCAAAATTGACTAAACCAAGCGTAGAAGTTAAGGATTCTGGTACGAATTGATAGACACTTCTTGAGAAATTACCGATTGCATTAATTTGCCAATCGTCATTAATATCATAAATAAACATACCTTGAAAGTCAGAAAATTGTGGATTATATTCTCCTCGCAAATCCAAACTATTTAATAAATAGGCATTGGTTTTATATCTCGCACCAAATAAATATCTAAATCGTTGACGACCAGTTGAATCACTTTTTTTACGAACACTTCCTTCGACATGTGCCGAAGCACCTAATAATCCGAGTGTTACAGAAGCTTTTACTGAATCAGGAATTTTGTATGTAATATCCAAAACAGAAGACATTTTATCTCCATATTTAGATTGGAATCCTCCAGAAGAAAAAGATAAACCTTGAATTAAATCAATATTAGGAAAAGTCAAACCTTCTTGTTGTCCTGAACGAACTAAAAATGGACGATAGATTTCAAAATCATTGACATAAACTAAATTCTCATCATAATTCCCACCTCTTACAGAATAGGAAGCGGATAATTCATTAGAAGCACGAACGCCCATAAATAAAGATGGTAAAGCTGCTTCTAAATTAGAACTTGCAATTGGTAATAGTTCTAATTGCTTCGTTCCAGTAGATTGCATTTCTGTCGATTTCTTTGCTTTGATTACAATTTCTTCTACAAACTCAGGTTTCAAAAACTTATTTAATTCATAATTTTCTCTACTTGTTAATAGAACAGTATCTCTATTTTTTTCATAATTCAAATAAGAAAATTCTAAAACAACATCTTTATTAGCAGGTATAATTATACTATAACGACCATTTGTATTTGTTGCTACACCTTTATTAGCATCAACTATTATTACCGTAGCTCCGATAATAGTTTCTCCAGTTTCTCTATCTATAATTTGACCAGAAACGGTAGCTGTTTGTGCATAACTATTTGAAAGTAAGCCGATTATTAATAAAAAGGAAAAAATGTATTTCATCTAAGTTTTAGTTTTCCGCAGATTGAAGCTCCAGCTTCGATTAGTAAAAGTTATATTGTACGAAGCTGGAGCTTCATACCAAGTGCTAAACGAATAACATATCCTTTCCGATGTTTTTAAACTTAGCAATTGTTTCTGTAGGGTTATCTGCTTTAAAAACACTACTTCCAGCTACTAAAACTCTTGCACCTGCTTTTAAAAGTGCTTCTGCATTTTGTAATCCAACTCCACCATCAATTTCAATTAAAGTTGAAGCATTTTGGATTTCAATCATATCTCGTAAAGCTTTTACTTTTGGAATTGTTCTGTAAATGAATTTTTGTCCTCCAAAACCAGGATTTACAGACATCAAACAAACTAAGTCTAACTCTGTAATTATATCTTCTAAAACATTTACAGGAGTGTGAGGATTCAAAGCTACACCAGCTTTTGCGCCAGTTGCTTTTATTTGCTGAATCGTTCTATGCAAGTGTGGACAAGCTTCATAATGTACGGTGATGACATCAGCACCAGCTTCACGGAATGCTTCAATATATTTTTCAGGCTCAACTATCATTAGATGAACATCTAATGGTTTCGTAGCCATTTTTTTCATTGCTTTGACTATCATCATTCCAAAACTAATATTTGGAACAAATTTCCCGTCCATTATATCTACGTGAAACCAATCTGCTTCACTATTATTAACCATCTCAAAGTCAGCTTTCAAATTTGTATAATCAGCTGCCAAAACAGAAGGTGCTATTAAATGTTGATTTTTCATCATGCAAAGATAGGGAAAATGAATATCGAATATCGAATAATTGAATATCGAATGTCTAAGTTTTGACGAAATTTTTAGATAAAAAAATGAATTCTCAATAAAGGGAAGTTCAAATTTCGATATTATATACTTCAATAATTTTAATGACAAGCCCAACCAAAAGCTAATTCATATTCATTATCAGGACTTTGAGTAATATGTCCAATACCTACATCGCCAAACATATAAGGTAGATTATCTTCAGAATCAATTTGAAAAATTAATTCCATTCTTGTGCCTGTTTTTCTATCAAAAGGATATTCTATAGACTGAACCCAATATGGATAACCAAAAAGCTTATCCTTTTCTAAAGTTGGTCGCAATTCTTCTTCTGAAATAATTTCTCCTATTTCGTCATCAATATCTAATTCCAAATCATATAACTCTTCATAATGAGGGAAATCATCTTTAGCTTCCCAATTTATAATGTTTTTTTCCTCAAAAATGCTATCTAATTTTGGAGTAATAGAAGCTGATTCTCCTTCAATTTCAATTTTTCGACAAGTTACTGCTTCTGAAAATGGAGACCAAGCATCCAATTCCGAATCGCAATCAGTTTCTTGATTGGTACAATAGAATAGTTGTAACAAACCTTGTTGTGGTTTTGCTGGTAATTTTTCCATTTCTAACTGTAGGAATAATTGTTTGTGATTTTGACAATTAGGACAAATTGGCCAATCATTTTCATTCCTTAAATAAGGAAAACCGCCAAATTTAGAATTACTATTAAATGCTTTATCCACAACTGCTGTAATCGGTCGATAAGCTATTTTTTTGTATTTATCTATTTCCTTTAAGGTCGATTCTAATAATTCTTTATTGACTTTATTAGTTGGTTGATTAGTTTCTTGAATAGCTTCTTCTTTCTTAATTCCAAATAAATTTTTTATAAAATCCATTATTAATTAGTGATTGGTTTATTAACAAAATAGGAGATACTTTTAAAAGTACCTCCTATTTATTTTTATTTCTAATTTAAAAAGAAATTTTTAGATAATTGACTCCAAAGATACACTACTATTTAATTCATCATACAATGAATTAAGCATATCAATTAATTCTGGTTGTGGGAAACAATCCCATTTTTCCTCCCGAACATTAACATGTGTCCAAAGTCCTGGTTTTCCATTCAAGGCATCAAATTTTAAATCAAAATAATTTAAATCATATTGAATATTTGGTAATGGAATATCAAACTTTCGAGCCAATTCTAAAATCAATATTTTTAGAGAAGCGATTTGTTTATCAGAGTATTTATGGAAATATCTTTTTCCTCTCCATGGTTTATCCAAAATACAAACATCATCTTCACTGACAAATACTTTTCCACTTGAAGTTTCAAAATAATATCGTCCACCTTCTTTTTGTAAATATCCATAATTACAAATTTCAATACCGATAGATTTCGCATTTAATCTTGCATTATTAAAAGGAGCATAACGAGGACGTTTCAATCCTAAATGATGCGCCCAATATTTTGGATTAAAAGGAGCATAAATCAAACCGTCAAAATCTTTAGAACCATTTGTTTTACCACCAATTAAAAAAGCTGTTGCTACTTTTAAAGGATTACCAGCACGATTTTTATCTCTTTCCCAACCATCAATTACATAATCAGGTCGAGGACCTCCAGCTGTATGATGTAAATAAATGGTATCTTTTTTTACTATTTCTTTATAATATTCATTATCCTTTAATGGATACTTTGTTAAATCAATATCTAAATCAAAATTATATGTTTTAACAGGATTATCATTCAACGCTTGCCAAGTCATATTACCTACAACACCGTCTGCAACTAAGCCAGCAGAAGATTGAAATTCTTTTACTGCTTTCTCTGTACCTCTTCCAAATATTCCATCTGGTGTTCCAGTGTCAAATCCTTTTGTGTTCAGAAGTGTCTGTAATTCAGCAACTTGCCTTCCTTTGCTCCCTCTTTTAATTAATGCCATATAAGTAATTATTTAATAGTGTGGTGTTTTCATTTTGTTTAAAAAATACAATTTAATGAATATAAATGAAGCTATCAAGTAGAAAGTTTATTATAGAAGTATAAAAGATGATTAATATTTTAATAAGGTAATTTGCTCTACTTTTTAATTCAGTTTATTGTGTACTTTTTCTAACGAAAAAGTACATTAACAATAAATATAAAACGAAAATTGATATTTAACAAAAAACTTTCATAACCAATGCTTTTTTAACTGGGAATAATTCTAATTTTAAAACTTATTTAATGACTACATCAATATTTAATAATGAAACTATTACAAATACTTGCTTTTTGTCTTTTATTCATATTCCCAAAAATGGTAGAAGGTCAAATTGAAATTAAAGACGATTATTATGGTATCAATTCTTGGATGCCTGATACTATTAATACCACTTTTTATAATGGAAAAGTACATACACTTTGGACAGAAATAGAAGCAGCAAAACCGAGTGTTGTCAGGATTGGAGGAATTGCATTCGATAAAGATTATCCGTCAGATTATCAATTAATAAAAATGATTGATTCTATACAAGCTATAGGAGCGGAGCCGATAGTACAAGTACCGCTTTGGGCAGGAACGGAATCCGCTCAAAATGCTGCGGATATTGTTACATTAATCAATGTAACGTATAATAAAAATGTGAAATATTTTGCCATTGGTAATGAACCTTACTTATCTTATAATGCATCTTGGTATGGCTTTTCCTCAGGAAATTATTTACCATATCAATATGCAGCAGATGTGAAAGAATTTTCTATTGCAATGAAATCCGTTGATTCAGATATTTCAATTATTGCAGGAGAATTGGCTTGGTATCACTCATGGGTTGATTCCTTATTAACACCTGGTTATGTTTCGGATATTACAGGAAATGATGGAACATATGATTATGTAGATATTTTTTCTTTTCATTCTTATCCTTTTGATAGCGTTCAAACTCGAACTCAAGTTATCAATTATTTAAGTTCATTTGAGGTTGCATTAGGCGCTTTGGATACAAAAACAACAGCTGCCAATACTTATCATTCTCGTAATAATGATTTAGGATTTGGAGTTACAGAAATGAATGTTACTTGGAGAAATTCTAAAGTTGACAATACACTTTCAGGTGTTCATAATAGTGGATTTTTAGCTGGTCAATGGTGGGCAAATATTTTTTCGATTGGCATCGAAAAAGGAGCAGAAATGATTAATTTTTGGAGTGTTGCCGAAGGTGGTGACAATTCAACAACGGATCATGGTTTTATCTCTCATTCTACCGAAACACTACGACCAACTTATCATCAGTTTCAAATGATGACTAATTATTTTGTTGGTGATTATTATACTGCTACTTCCAACCAATCTAATGTAAAAGTTGCTGCAAGTAAAGATGGTCGAAATGGTTGGGCGATTGTAATTCATAATTACGATGAAACAACTACTTTTTCATTAAAACTGAGATTAGATAATTCGGTAACTTCTGGTAGCGAAACTTTACAGATAAATGTAGATGGAAATATTGATAATGAACTAACTGAAACGATACTTCCAAACTCCACAACCGTTTTGTTTTTATCGCATAATGGTTGGTATAAAAGTAAATTAGAATATGACTTGAATGGTGCATTATCTGGAGATGGATTTATTTATGCTGCTCATAATCCTACTCGACAAAAAAAGGTTTTTGCGCATTATTTACCTTGGTATGATGACGGAACTGGCGGTTATGGTCGTTCAGGTTGGTGTCATGATTATAATCTTGGAGATGGAATTGATGAATGTACAGGAACGACTCAAAAATCTTCTGTTTACGAACCTTTAATTGGAGAATATTCACAATTTGATAATGAAGTTTTGAAATATCACATTCGATTAGCGATTGCAGCGCATATTGATGGTTTTATGGTAAATGTAAATCCTGATGCGAATTTTCAATGGGAAGTTTTTAATAATTTATGTCAAGCCGCATTAGAAATAAATGAATGTAATAATGCTGATTTTAAGATAATTATTTCTTATGATAATCATGAAGATTCTGATTTAGTTTCCATTATTAATAATTTTCAAGAAGTGTCAGATTCATTGATAAATAAATCGGCTTATGCTTCTTTGGTTTTTCATGATGATGTAACCAATAAACCTTTATTAGTCGTTTGGTCAGAGTCAGATTGGGCGAATTATCAAATAGCAATTGATTCTGTTTTTGGAATTGATTCTGTTATTACTATGGGGATTAATTCAGTGAATTATGATTATCGTGATGGAATGTTTGGTTGGATAAATGACTTGACAAATAATCAATCTGACAATACAATTTGGGGTGAAAATTACCTTAATGGAATGATTTGGTTACCCGCTCGTCAAAATATATATGGTTTAACGAATTTAAGAAATGCGAACTTAATCAAATTAGGTGGCGTTTGGGGAGGATTTGATGACCGTTTAGTACCAACATATTGGAATGGTGGAACTACAAGATTTATGAACCGAGATGTGACTGATGGCAATACTTTGGA
>CAZEOC010000204.1:0-7026 GCA_964513525.1 uncultured Saprospiraceae bacterium
ACTGTAGTCGACAGGCGAACTCAAAGTCGCCGAACGACAAATAAACTTCTTAAGTTGACGACATTCGACTTTGAGTCATTAGATGAATATATTTTCTAAACGGCTTTCGCCGAATAGTGGCACTCACCGACCGTTTCCCAATTTGCGTTCTGTTATGTTTATCAATTCTATTAAGTTTGATTTCACTTTCAGTTGAGCATAATTAACGCTAATATGCTTTGTCAATGAAGTTCGATTGATAAGGCATATTAGCGTTATTATTTTTAATCTAATGATTAGCTAAAACTACTCTACTTCATCAACTTGCTATTACGTACAATCTCAAAAGATTGGTGAGTGCAATTATTCGGCGAAAGCCGTTTTTTTTCAAAAATTCAACTTAATTTAAAGAAAGAAATTCGTCAATTCCTAACTATCAATTGACGAATCATTTCCTAAAAATTGACACTCAAAATTTATAACTATTCAGAATACAGAAATCAAACCGCTTCGCTGTCAGACCATCTTCGATTATCAGAAAATACATTTCAAAACATCTGACATCTGTCTTCTGAATAATAACCAAAATTTTATATATAAACCGAAACCGTTAAATAAATCATCACGACTGCCATTAAGATAAAAAATAAAGGCATCACGAATTTCAGCCATTTATCAAATCCAACTTTTACAATTGCTAAAGAAGCCAAAATCAAACCTGTTGGGCTAATAAAATAGAATAAACCCATTCCGTATTGATAGGTATCGACAATCATTTCTCGACCAATTCCAACTGTATCTGCCAACGGTGCCATAATCGGCATCGTCAACACTGCCATTCCAGATGACGACGGAATAAAGAAAGATAAACCGCCAAAAATGAACATCATCACATTAACAAAAATCCCTTTATTCATTCCAGCAGTTGCATCACTGGCGTAATAAAGCATAGTATCGCTAATCAAACCATCGTCCATAATCACCGTGATTCCTCTCGCAATTCCGATAATGAAAGCAACGCCTAACAAATCCGCAGCACCTTTTGTGAACGCATCCATAAAATCACTCTCTTTCAATTCTGCAATAATTCCAATGAAAATCGCTCCAACTAAAAAGGTCGTCGTCATCTCTATAAACCACCAATCCAAAAAGGAAACCCCAACAATCATTACGACAAAACAAGCTGTAAAGATTAATAAAATAAATCTTAATCGACCCGTCAATTTCAAATGCTCACTTCCTTCTTTTGTACCAAATAACTTTTCTAATTGCGCTTTTTGGTCGAAAACAATTGATTTAGTTGGGTCATTTTTTACTTTTTTGGCATATCTCAAAATGTATAAAATACAGATTAGCGTACACATTATTAACATAAAAAAACGACCATTTAAGCCCGTTGTCCAGCTAATTCCTGCTGCGTCAGATGCGATTATACTCGAAAAAGGATTCGTCGTAGAACACATCGTTCCAATACTTGAACCTATAAAAATACATGCGACACCAACTATCGCATCATAACCTGCTGCCAAAAATACAGGAATCAAAATCGGGAAAAATGCCATTGTCTCTTCCGCCAAACCAAAGGTCGTTCCGCCGATGGCAATCAATGTTGTTACAAAAATGATTAATAAAAACTCTCGACCTTTCAGCGTTTTCGCTAAAGAAGCAATTCCTGCATCAAAAGCACCTGAGAGGTTCATAATTCCAATCAAACCACCAATGATTAACACCAAAAATATAATATCTGCTGCCGCAATAATTCCTTTAATTGGTGACTTCAGAAAGGCATAGGCATTT
This sequence comes from uncultured Saprospiraceae bacterium, assembly GCA_964513525.1. Lineage (GTDB taxonomy): Bacteria > Bacteroidota > Bacteroidia > Chitinophagales > Saprospiraceae > CAWVWD01. The sequence continues at coordinate 1,777 of CAZEOC010000204.1, forward strand.
TGAGGTTGCGCTTCTAATTGCTGGTAAGTATTCGGAATTCCAATGGGTTTATAAATATCACCACTTGTGAAATTTTCAATCGGAATTTTGATATTCAATTCATCTAAAGTCGCTTGTGTTGCTGGCAAATCAGTCGTTTCTCCTTGACTATTTCTAACCAACATTTTCGTTTCTGAATTGTAGGTTAAACTATCATATTTTCCTGCTGGAACGAACCAGGTCATCAATGCTACTAAACCTGCAATTACAAATAGAATCGTTTGTGCCGTTGGAAATTTTAATTTTTTCATCGAATTTTCTTGTTAAAATTATTAGTTAGCGAAAAGATAAGCATTAAAAATGCGAAACCAAATGAATGATTTCGCATTTTTAATGCTTATTAGCTTTTCAATCGAAGTTTACAATCCACAAACCTTATTCTGAAACTTAGCTTTTTTCATTACTTCCCACACTTCATGGTTGAATTCTTTTGGTGAAAATTGAAATAATATTTGACTCATTTTTTTGCTTTCGCAATAAGTTGACTGAACCAAAACATGGAGTAATAATGGCTTTTTGGTTTTAAAAGCATCGTAGACTTGAACTGTTCCTGTAAAAGTATTTTTGGTTGTTTTACTGAATTTAGCCAAGGTGATTTTTGGATTAATCGTTTTATCTCGATTCACACTCGTCATTAAACCATCAAAATATAATTTCATATTTTGCTCTAATTCCTGAACCGTCATTTCCGACGTCAAGTTAATATTCCAACCAAACATATAGGTCCAAAAATAATTACTTGTCGTATCCGACCAACCTTTCGGAAAACGAGCATCTTCAATTCCTTTGTAATCAATTTCTTTTGCAAAGTGTATTGGAAAATGAAAAATTTCTGTTCCCCAAGTTTCATCCATTTCTAAAATACTCCAAATCTCATTTGCTTTCTCTCGACTTGCGTTCCCTAATTCTCGATACTTAAAGGATAAATTATTGTAACCATCACCTAAGTTATTATATGTATTAGGTGAAGTTGGAAATTGTTGAATATTCAATTTGAAAATTTCAATCGCTTCTTCTTGTAAATTATTATTTAGTAATTCGTAAGCATAAGTATTTAATTCGTTTTCTTCTTCAAAATTATACCGATTTGGTTGCTCTGTTTTTAGTTGATGATACAAGGCAATTCGCTCTTCGATTCGTAAGTCGTTATTTTCTTTTAGCTTTTTAGCTATGGATAATTTTTCGGTTGTTTCAATAGCTGTTACTGTTTTATTCGTTGTACAACCAATTAATAAACTACATATTAACCCGATTAAGATAATTTGTGTGCTTTTCATTTTATTAGCTTTTTGTAAAATACTAAAGGTAATTTTTGTCTAATCAAAATCGAGTAAATCTATGTAAATTAGTGTAAATGTGTTAGAATGTAAAAGTGTTTTAGAAGATATTTCAAGGCTACAAACGGTATTTCCAAAGTATCGGAGTAAACGATTTTCCCAACCTTCATCGTTCCAACGAAATCAAATTTTATTATTTATTTCAAATCAATTTCGTCAAGGTTCAGAGAACCGTTCCCGTTTGTAGCATTAAAGTTTAACACATGTTCTTGAGGTACAGCGTACCGACATTGCCAAAAATATATCTTCCATTTTTTCACACAAAAACAATCATTTCAATACATACAAATCATCATAAAACTCAAATAAATACTCGTCTTTATGCTCAATATCAAACTTATTCAAAAAATCTAAATATTCTGCTCGAAAGGTTCGTTTTTGATGATGTTGCTCTTGATTATCAATATATTTCACCACACTATCGATATGAGAGCGAGAATATGAAAATGCTCCATAACCATTTTGCCATTCAAAATTATACTTCATCCACGATTGTTTCTTGATTTCTTTTGCCGATGCTGTTTTGATATTATTCACCAAATCAGAAATACTTTGACTCGGATCCAAACCAATAAAAATATGAATATGGTCACGCATTGCATTGATAGCAATTAATTTATGTCTTCTTTTTTGAATGATGCCTGTGATATATTTATGGACTTCTTCTTTGTATTGTTTTGGTATTAATGATTTTCGACCTTTTACAGAAAAAACGAGTTGAACATAGAGTTGTGTATACGTGTCCGCCATTGTAATTGAATTAAATTGTAGAGTAATTTATCAATTACAAATTATGATTTTTTTGATAAAATGGTAAATGATAAACGATGTTTTCAAAATTTTGGAATATTACATAAAAAAACGGTGTTCCCGAAATTTCGGGATAAACTATTTCTCCGAACCTCAAAAAATACTCTTGATATCTAAAGGCTACAAACGGGAACGGTTCTCTGAACCTTTATCGTTCCAACGTGAATAGAATTTCATAATTTATTTCATATTGATTCGTCAGGTTCGGAGAACCGTTCCCGTTTGTAGAGAAATAGATTACAATGAATTTTGAGATTAGAAGAAATAGTTTATCCCGAAATTTCGGGAACACCATTTAACATCACCGATAACCATAAACCCAAACACTATCCTCAAACCGTTCCATCATAAACGAACCAATCTTTTGGATTAAGCGAAAGGAGATATTTTGGTCAATTAATATTTTCATTTTAACTCGCCTTTGATGTTGTTACAATAATTCGTTTTTGTCTATTCGCTGCAAACTCCAACGCTGTTAAAATATCTCGTTGCGTCAATTCAGGGAAATCAAACAAAATATCATCAAAAGTCATACTCGATACCAACCAACGTAAAATATCTTCAACCTTGTATTCGCATATTGCGAATACAAGGTTTTCCACTTTTTTTGCCGCTTTCTATGGTGATAATATCTTTGTATATGTACATTTTGAATTTATTCTAAACAACTTCTAACAAGTCACTCAATTGATATTCTTTATGAACAATTTGCTTATTATTAACAATTTCCAATAGTTCATTTTTACTTTGAATTATTAACCAATAAGTTGGATTTATTTTAAAAATTTGTCCTAATTTATAAGCTAATTCCGTATTGATTTTTCGTTTTCCATTGATTATCATACTCAAATTTGCTTCTTCTAACTCAATGAATTTTGCAAAAACTTTATTTTTAACATTTATTGCCTTTAGAAATTTCTTTAGAAATATTCCTGAATTTATAATTTTAGATGGTTTTTGTTCTTCGATATAAGTTTCCATTTGCAACCTCAAACCAATTAGTTTATAAGTCATTTGCTCTTCCGAAGATTGCTTTTTAGCCTTTGCTTGAATGATACGTTGTAAATCTTTATAATCTTGACTATTAATATTGACAACACCTTTGCCCGTTCCATTGATTCCACCTTCGTTGATAATTTTCTTCATAGTCATATTAAGATAATTTTTCAAATCTACAAAGGATAACGACCAACTTCCTGCAATTCTAAACGTTCCAAAATTCGTTCAACATTATTCAATTCCAAAATCTTAACCGTGACTTTTCCAATATCTGTTTTGGGTTCAATTACTGCACCATCTAAATAAAAATGTTCTGACCAATTATCCATTCTCGGATTAAAAAATCGAATTAACGTTTTATTTGGCAATAAGATAGAACCAAGGTCGCTTCCTTTGTTTCGATTGCAATAGATACAAGAGTAAGCTAAGTTTTCATGTTCATTACTTCCACCATGTTTGATGCTGATTACATGGTCAATTTGACAAGAAAAGAACGTGTCATCTTCACAAATCAAACAATATTCACATTTGTAATCAGCTCGTTTCCTAATGAACTTTCGGGAACTCTCATTAATATATCGACTCATTACAAATGTTTTCTCGCTCTTGCCTTAGCCATTCTAATGATGTGTTCTAACTGCAAGTAATAAGTTAATTGAAATTGCTCATCTTTGGTTAATGAACCGTTTTTTTCCTTACTAATTAAATCAAAAACTTGATTTTGTAATGCTTCTGACGGACGATATTTTATAATCTGTTGTGGCGAAAAACCACCAGCCAAGAAATCTATAAATTCATTATATATTGGTGTTGCTATCATATTTCTATTTTTTAATTCCTACTAAGATACAATATACGAGTTTTGATGGAAATTGAAAAATGTGAAATCAAATGAATGATTTCACATTTTTTATAACAACATCACCGATCTGCTCGCCGACAACAGGCGAGTAACCATAAACCCGAACATAATCCTCAAACCATTCCATCATAAACGAACCAATTCCATTAATCACAATTTCAAATCCATTGACATCTTGATAATAAAACCGTTTACCAGCTTTCAAATTATTCGGATTTATCCAATCTTCAAATTGATTCGGAAACGCAATCCATTCGATTTCTTTGTATCGTATTGGTTCGATGAAATAAGGCTCAAAATCTACATTATTCATCAAATTTTGTTCAATTACATCATCATAAACCAATTTGTAATTCACGGCTAACACCTCAAATTCCATCGTCAACTTATTTATCAATTTATACCATTTTGAATTACTCATGTAGGAATATTTGTAGTTGTTTTTAATGATTTCGTTAAGTGATTTTGATTGGTATTTTAGGATATTGTGTAATCTTGCGTTTATAGTTAATTATTTTTTAATCAAATTACCGTTTTTATCAAATCTTAAACAAGCAAACGGCAAATCTATATCATTTCCAAATTGATTTAAATTTTTATCTAAAACTTTAGAATACTCTAAATTGTAGGATTGAATATGATATAAAAGAGTAGTTCCATCAGATAATAAGAACCAAATGGAACTTGAATTTCTATCACTCGTGATTTCAAAGAAAATTGCTTTTTCTAAAAAAGTTTTTTCAAATCTATAATTACAACCACAATAAACATTTTCAGATGTTTTAATAGCTTCTAAATCATCACTATCTGTATAATATAATTTTAGATTTTTATCATGCTTTTTCCACTCTTCAGGATTTTTATTAATTCCATCAATATTATATTCATTAATTCCTGTATTGTTAAAGTAATAAATTTCTAACATAGCACTTGTATCACTTTTGAGATAACTTTTTATAAAATCAATGGATTGAATTCTATTTACTATGTTTTCATATTCTGCTTTTATACTATCTCTTGAATATAAAGAATCACTTACTACAGATGCTAAAAATTGAAGATTTATATTTGGTAACATTGAATCATCTTTTAAGGTGATTTTTATTGTTTTTCCATCTTCTCCACCAATATAACGTCCACGTCCATAAACCTCTTCGTGAGATATAATTGAAAAATCTGTTGATAATTCTGATATTTCATTTA
>CAZEOC010000205.1:0-7024 GCA_964513525.1 uncultured Saprospiraceae bacterium
TGATTTATTTGTATTCAATACAACTTTTGTAATTACGGAACCTACTGTTTTTGTAATTACATTCGAAGTTTTCCATGCTGTACAAATACTTCTTCTTGCTGATCTTCTATATTGACGAGTTTGAGTAATTGTTCCAGGATTATAAGTCGCACTTGTTGCGCCACTTACCGTTAACCATGTTCCACTTGTCCCATTTCTATATTGCCATAAATATTGATTAGTTCCACCACTTCCGCCACTCGGCCCTGCACTTGACGTAATATTTGCTGGATTGAAACTCCCACAATTTGTTTGATTTCCAGCTATCGTTCCTCCACTTGTATAATTAGAAATTACTGTGACTGTTCCTGTCTTAGTTTGACTACAATCTCCATATTTTACAGTCGCTGTATAGTTTGTTGTCGTTGTTGGACTTTTTGTGATTGAAGCAGTTGTTTCGTTTGTATTCCATGAAATACTATTTCCACATACAGTAATTTTACTAAGATGAATTCGTTTCACTGTATTTAAGGCTCCAATATCATTTGCGAAAACCCTAATCTTAACTTGGGTAACCTGATCTTTTTTATTTATAGTTGTTGGTAAATTAAAGGTTGTTGTTGTTCCATTAGTCGAAGTTCCTAAAGTTGTAAAACCTTGATTTGCATCATTAATAAATACTTTATACGAAGGAGCTGCAGTATAAGAAATTCCAACAGTTAACTCTTGAAAGTTAGTCCAATTTTGATTCGTTATATTAAAATTATAATCTGCATAACCATTTCCACTTCCAGTTCTTTTTACATCAAAATAATTCGTTCCACTTCCACCAGATGCATAAGTTAAATCTTTATCAATGGTTACATCTCCATTATTTGTTGCAACCTTTCCTCTAAGGTCAATCTGCCCTCCTTCATAACCTGTCAAATCAAAACATCCTGCTGTAGCACTATAACCAGATGCGGTTAAGGTTGCACTTGAGCCTGAACAGATTATTTTGTTCGCTATTGTTATATTAGGTGTCGCTTTTGGTGTTGTCTTTACAGCATGAGAGGTATAAGTCCATCCGCCAGCACCAGATACAACTACTCGCCACCACCTATCCGAAGTTTGTAAATTGTAAGTTGTTAAATTCCATGTATTACTATTTGGATCCGTACTTGAATTTGACCATGTCGTACCATTCGTACTAAATTGCCAACTATAATTCAAACTTGAGCCACCTGTTACTGTTGCTTTTAACTGTGCCGTTTCTCCAATACAGAATTCTGACTTATTCGTATTCAATACAATTTTAGTAATCGGAGTACCTACTGTTTTTGTTATTACATTAGATGTTTTCCATGCTGTACAGACACTTCTTCTTGCTGATCTTCTATATTGACGTGTTTGGGTAATTGTTCCCGGGTTATAAGTCGCACTTGTTGCGCCACTTACCGTTAACCATGTTCCACTCGTCCCATTTCTATATTGCCATAAATATTGGTTTGTTCCACCACTTCCGCCACTCGGCCCTGCACTTGACGTAATATTTGCTGGATCGAAACTCCCACAATTTGTCTGATTCCCTGCTATCGTTCCTCCACTTGTATAATTAGAAATAATTGTGTAAGTAACCGTATTCGTATATTTCCATACGTTACCACATGAGCTTCTTGCTGCTCTTCTATATTGACGTGTTGATGTTAAATTAGGTGGATTATAAGTCGAACTTGTTGCGCCACTTACATTTATCCATGTTCCACTTGTTCCATTTCTATATTGCCATTGATATATAACTGTTGCATTCCCACTACTCGTTGCAGAACTGGAGTTTGTAATCGAACCAGGATCAATTGATGTACAATAAGTTCCACCTCCACTGATAGAACCTGGAGTTACGGTATAACTTGGAGGAGACAAACAAGTAGGTGTACTATAACTACTATTCGCTCCAAATTTCTGAACTGTTGCTTGTTGTGAAGCAGGTGGCTGAAAATAACATCCATCATATGTATATATTGTACCTACTGCTGGAGTAGCTTTTGGATATTCTTGACACCATGCACTGAAAATATTACCACACTGATCTTGTAATTTTATTTCATGTGGACTACCTCCAAGATTTTGAGTAACAACATATGTTTGTGCACTTATTTGTTGTCCTCCTAACATAAAAGTAAAAACAACAATAGAAAAATATTTATATATAATATGAAATTGATAATTCATGATTTTCTTCTTAAGTCTTAATCATTTCTCGAATGAGAAAAGATTAAAATAGTTGGATAATAGTTGTAGTAAGTGAGTGTGTATTAGTAATTATTCTATTACTTGAATTGTCCTGATATTTTTGGTTGGCTGTTCTTTTCAGAACACCATATTCAGGTGTAAACCAATCTGTAAATTGATTTACTTTTGTACTTACTATTGTATTATTCCCAGCTCTATATTTTTCTTCTACTTGGTAGGATAAAACGAAAGTTTCATAAGAATTACCATCAATATTAATAGGCTCTGTTTTTAATACTTTTCTATTGGAAACAACTACATCTATTTCTATTTTCAGACTACTATTAGAAGTAATTAATGTTCCAGAAGCTTTTGGTAAATCTGTTCCAACTACTAATTCCTTAGGAAAGGTTAATTTGTCTCCTTTATAATCTTGAGTCATATTATCTGAGATATAGAAATTCATGGGATCCATGACAGAAATCATATCAATTAAAATAGATGCATCTTCTTTCTTACGTTCTATATGGTAAGTGTAATCGAAATCAAAAGGATTAAAATTAATTCTATTTACTTTGCAAGTTACTTCAGTTTGGTTTTTACTAATTGGTAAGAATTCGTATATTATATTTTCTTTCTCATTAATACCTTCTGTTTGTTTTTTAAGATTGATTGTAAATTTCTTATTAAACAAGGATATAGATTCTTTTCCATTTCCAATAAAGGATGAGCTTGATAAGGTAGTTAATCCTGCTATTATCAGAATACTTAATAGTAGTTTCTGATACGTTTTTAATTTTGACTTTCTTAGTGACATTACAATTCTAATTTTTACAACTTTACTAACTAAATAATTTTTACACTTTTATAGGTTTGTATCTCGATTGCAAAAATGAAGAATGAATGGAGTGAGATTGTCTCATACAGGGTAGATAAACATCTCAATTGGTTAGAATTTCGTATCAATTGCTAAAAAAGAATAAGAAAATTTTATGAAAAGAAGGATAAAAAAGGATTTTTACGATTACCGGTAAAGATTATGAATTTTATACAGTAAGAAAGATTGGCTTACATCTTGAATATTTATTAATCAGCATTAATATTAAACCCCAAGTTTTATTTCAAGATAATAATTAGATAGATTTATATAATACAGAGCAGAATATGAGAGAATATTTAGAAGAAAAAAAAATGATTTTCAAACAGATAATAATATGTTCAATTTTATTACTTTTTGGAAATGAATTAACCGCACAACAATCCGTATATCAAGCAGAAATAGATAGTTTACTTCATTTAGTTTCGACAACTAAAAATGATACCCTCAAAGTCTTAAATTTAAAAATGGCAGGTCAGCGATACTTCAATATTGATATTGATAGTGCTGCACATTATTTAAAAAAAGCCATTAAATTAGATAAAGAAAAAAATGTAGATGGTGCTAATAGAGCAATGGCACTTATTCTTTTGAGTAAAATTGAAATTGATCAAAATTCAGATTTAGAACTTGCCAATCAATATTTAGATGAAGCCTATAATTTTTCATTAGAAAATAAACTTTTCAGACCGCTGGCTACATCTATTACAATCAAATCAACGCTTTTAGTTCAGCAATATAAATCAGAAGAAGCCATAAAATTAATAGAGGAAGGAATAGTTCATATCAAAGGAACAGAAGGCGAAAGCATTTCTCCTTATTTATATATGAACTTATCTGATATATTCAAAAAAGATAAAAACTTCAATATCGCTAAACAAATGTTAGATAAAGCATTAGTAAGCAGTATAAAAAATGCCCCTTCTGAAGACTATTCAACAAGGTTGAAAGCCAGTATTACTTATAATAAATCAATATTATATTATGATCAAAATATATTAGATAGTGCTGAGATTATATTAAAAGAATCTTTATCTATTAGTAGACAGTTGAATGATTATTATAGTGTATGTCAAAAAATCGTTGGCTTAACTAATATTCTTATTAAAAATGATAAAATAGAGGAAGCAAAAATCTTATTAGAAGAAGGGGAAGATTTAATAGAGAAAGTACGACTATATTCTTTATTACCAAGTTTTCATCAAAATTATCAAGCCCTCTATCATAAGCAAAAGAATTTTGATAAGTGTATTAAATCTGGAAAGAAAGCATTGAATTCAAATCCTAAAATGATTACATTAGATATAAAATCAAATGTGTTCAATTTACAATGTGAATGTCTCGCTAAGTCAGGTAAAGTTTCTGAATCACTTATGTTTAAAGATTCTTTAATTGCTATAAATACAGAAATAAATGATCTTGATAGAATCGCATTAACAAAAGAAAAAGAGGCTAAGTATCTGGTGACAGAAATGAAAAATGAGCAAATTATCCAAGAAAATGCTTTAAAGAGAAGTCAACTTTTTAATTGGGGAATTGGTTTCTTAATGATTTGTATTGGTGGTTTGGCTTTTCTATTTTATAGACTTTATAAACAACGCCAAGTATTTAGTGAAAAATTAGCACATACTAATTTGGAACTGGAAGAAAAAAATACAGAATTAACATTATTAGATACTTCTAAGAATCGATTTTTTGCAAATGTTTCTCACGAATTAAAAACGCCTTTAACATTAATAATAAGTCCAATTCGTAGATTACTATCCCAGAGCGAGATTTCTAATGAAGATTATTATTTAATGAAATCTGTAGAAAAAAATAGTTTACACCTTTTAGGGTTAACCAATCAGATTTTAGAATTAAATAAATTTGAACTAAATAAGGTTGCTTTAAATGAATCTTCTTTCAATTTTTCAGATATAGTTTATAAAACTTATGCGGACTTCGAGTCTTTGGCTAAAAATAGAAAGATTGATTATCAAATACATTTTGAAGGAAATAGAGATTTAATTATAGAAATGGATAGTTATAAATTACAAGCTATCTTAAAAAACTTAATTTCTAATGCTATCAAATTCACAAATGACAATGGAAAAATAACTATTGAAGTAACGGAAAACGAAAATAGTTTAAATCTTAGTGTTTCGGATACAGGACAAGGAATCCATGAAAAAGATTTGCCTTTTGTATTTAATCGTTATTATCAAGCTAAAATCGTCACTAAATTCGTAGAAGGTGGAACGGGTATTGGGTTATCTATTTGTAATGAATATACAAAACTTCTTGGAGGAGAATTGTCCGTTAAAAGTGAATTTGGAAAAGGGTCTAAATTTTCTTTAAGTCTTCCAAAACAGGTTTCTACAGAAAGTATAACTTTCATATCAGATGAGGTAGAAAAGAAACAACCTATTCTTCAAAAAGCTGATTTGAATAATGATTTGCCTCAAATTTTGGTTGTGGAAGACAATGCTGATATGCAAACTTACCTCAACTTAGTATTAAGTGCCTCTTTTAATGTTACTATTGCAAATCATGGTAAAGAAGCTTTAGAAATTTTAGCGGAAAAATCAGATAATATTCAATTAATTATAAGTGATATTATGATGCCGATGATGAATGGATATGAACTTATCGAAAACTTAAAAAGTCATCCTAAATATCTTAATATTCCTGTTATTATGCTTACTGCTTTAAGTGATTCTATTAATAAATTGAAAGCACTACGTATTGGTATTGATGATTATGTAGTGAAACCTTTTGTTGATGAAGAACTATTAGCACGAATTGATAATTTAATAGAAAATGTTTCTCAGCGTCAAGCTTATAAAGAAAGTCTAACTGACAATCTTGACAATGCTAATAATGATTCTCTAACTACCAAAGAAGCAATTGTACCTGAATTAAGCATAAAGGATTTGGAATTCATAAAAAATGTAGAAACTATTGTGCTGGAAAACTATAAAAACACCAATTTCAATGCTAATTTTTTAGCAATGGATTTGAATCTTAGTAGAGCTCAAGTTTTTCGAAAAATAAAATCTACAATTGGAACAACACCAAAACAATATATTGATCAGGTTCGATATCATCAAGCTAAATTATTACTTGAAAACAATATACATTATACAATAAAAGCGGTTGCTTTATCGGTTGGATTCAAAGATGAAAAATATTTTTCTCGAAACTTTAAAAAGCGATTTGGAAAATATCCAAGTGAATACAATGATTAAGTACTTAAAAACGTAATCATATAGAAATAAAAAAATAGACCTTACTTGTTTTCAAGTAAGGTCTTTAAAGTTAATTTTGGTGTGTTATTAATTCTTTAATTTTGGAAGTGTAATAAAGAAAGTAGTTCCTCTACCCTCTTCGGATTCAATTCTCAAACTTCCATTATGTCTTTCTACTATTTTTTTACAAGTTGCTAAACCAATTCCAGTTCCTGAAAATCTATTTCCATTCAAACGTTGGAACATCTGGAAAATCTTTTCTTGATGCTTTTCAGGAATTCCTATTCCATTATCTTTAATTGCGAATTCAATACTATCTCCTAAATCTTTTTCCGAAACCCAAACAGTCGGTCTATCACTTTCGTTATATTTCAATCCATTTGTAATAACATTCTGAAAAAGTTGAGTCATTTGAGATCTATCTGCATTAATTGTACTTAAATGATCATAATAAATCTCCGCATTCTTTTCTTCTATAAAAGCTTTAAGATTCTGAACAGCAAACAACATAGTGTCATTAAAATCTAATTCTTTCAATTCAATTTCTTGCTGATTTACCTTTGATAAATTCAAAACATCATGAATCAAAGATTCCATTCTCTCTGCACCACCAATTGCAAAATTAAAAAATTCTTTTAGAGATAAATTTTCCTTAAAGTCAATTCTTCTTTCAATTATATGTAGATAGCCTTTTATCATCCTTAAAGGTTCTCGCAAATCATGAGAA
>CAZEOC010000206.1:0-7005 GCA_964513525.1 uncultured Saprospiraceae bacterium
CTTGAATATCCATCACCATTTGTTCCCAATTCTTTTGGTTGTTATGGTCAAACTGAGCGCCATTTTCATCTGCGTAGGTGAATCTTTTTATAGCTGGTGTTCTGCTTGTAGCCTGAAACAATTGGTAGGCTTCTTCTTTTAAAGCCGTTTTCAAATCTACCAAAACGTAATGATTCGTTTCATGTAGTTGACGAACTGCGGTTGCAATATTAAAACAAATTTTTAATCGCAGATTAATTGCATTTGGCGTAGAAAAATCAAATCGTCCCCATTGTCGCATCAATTTTTTTGGTAAACGAGGTACACTTAAAACTTGTAATTTTTCTCCCTTTGCCAAAGGCATCATAAAACCTGCAAAACCACTTCTTTCATAAATTGTCCCCAAAGGCCAAACCACAGGAAAAAATCCGTTCGGATTATAACCAATTGGTGGATTAGAAATCATATATTTTACCTTTTGCTCTCGCAAAGATGTTCGTTTGTCTTTATGGTAAAGTTTCACTGCACAATTTGTATATCTTGCAGGTCTTCGCACTCGATGTAAATTCCCTTCGCCACCACTCGCAAACGGTTCTACATCTAAATACAATTCAACATTATCTTTTTGGTAAAATACTTTTTTCATATCGACTATATTAGTGAGGAAGTAACTTTGAGTCACTTTATCACTTTTTCAAAAATTGGTAAAGAGTTGTATAAAAAATTAAGAATTACTCGTTTCTTTTTTATCATTAACAATAGGTTCAGTTTTTTCCTGAGATTCAGTTTCAACCTTTTCATCTTCAATTTTCAATTCTTCATTCTCAATTACTAATTCATTTTCAGTTGAAACTTCATTCAAAACACCCAAAATCATCGTTTTATCATCTGTTTCCGTTTTAAATTGAGCTGTTCCATTTGTTAAGAAACCTGACCAAAGATTATTAATTTCTTCTTGCGTTTTGCCTTCCTTATTCAACATTCTCAAACCTTTCATATTTGGGTTAAAGAATTTTGGAAAGGGTTTATTCAAATCAAAAAATTTATTCTTTCTTGAATCGAAAATATTTACTTCAAAAGAACTCTTTTCGCAACCATCTGTCAATAAAGTAAATGCTTCCACATTTTCACGAATCACAGAACTACGTACATAATTTACGATTTCATCTTCTCCCCAAATATCTGAAGTCAGAAATACCGTTTCATTCGCTTCACTTCCTTGAAAAGGATTCATTGCCGTTTTCCATTCTTGACCGTTGAAAAATCCCGCTCGACCATCTCCGATATGCGAAACTAATAAGCCATTTTTAGAATGAACCATCACAATAACAGTTGAAGCCAAAGCATTTGCTTTTAAGTTTTCAGCTTCCGCTAATTGCCCAACTGATTCTCGAACTTTTCGTAACGCAACAATTGCCGTTCCTTCCCAAAGTTCATCACTCGGCAATTCCTCCGCTTCATGCCAAGCTTGCATTTTAACTAATTCTACAAAATGCTTCAACGCCATTTTTGCCGTCAAAGCAGAACCTAAATGAGAATGAGAAGCCGAACCTGCACCATCACAAACTACGGCTACGCCCCAATCTTCATTAATTGCTTCGTAGGTAGAACTATCCTGACAAGGTAAGTTCATATCTACGTGCATATTTCCTATCACAGAAGCATAGGCAACTGTCCAATTATTTTTCATAACTTGATTCTTGATTCCAAAGTGCTAATCGCACTTTGAAATGTTAAATATAAAATCACGATGCTGAAACTTCTTCAAAATAATCAGTATCCAGAAGCAAGTATCCAGCAACCAACATCCAGCATCATATTTCCATTTGCGTCCAACCAGTAATCGGAGGTAAATTGATTTCATCGCCTTCCGTTGACTTTGTAATAATACCAATACTATTACTCAACCATTTGAAGAATTCTGTGAATTTATATCCATCTAAAGGCATTGGTGGACTATTTGGTGGACAAATCTGTGCTAAACGATTGTGATTATATCCTTTTACTCCTAAACCAAAAAAGGTGAATTTCTTATCATTTACAGCAGTTCTAATCTCTTTCGCTAAACCTGCTGTATCTTGGTCTTTATCAGGTTCTCCGTCTGTAATCATTACCATAATTGGGCGATAATAAGGTTGTCCTGTATCCTTATACCATTGTTTTCTTGATTCTACACTTTCGATTGCTAAACGAACACCATCAACTAATTTTGTTGTTCCGCTTGCATTCAATTGCGGCATTCGTATATTATGAATCAATGCTGGTTCTTGAATACACTGCACAGAAGTTCCAAAAGTTACAACACTAACCTCTAAACGATTTGCTGCTGTAAAGTCGGCTTCTACTGCATGATGAAATTCCTGTAAACCACGATTTAATTCTCTAATTGGCGAGCCTGCCATTGAACCTGAAACATCTAATACTAATACGCACAAGCATTTCTGCTCGTAATTATCTGGTGTTTCACCATAAAAATAACTCATAAATAGTCTTTTTTTGTTGGGTTGCTAATATTATAATCTTGCCTTATAATTCAACAAATTAAAATACAATAGTTTAAAAAATAAATTTAAAAATACGTTTTTTTCGATAAATGGTAGATTTTTTCGGAGTATCTTATTCTTTAATGATTTAAAGCCTTAAAAATTGCCTTCTAATCAAAACTTATAATGACTTCTCCATCAACTAACCATTGATTAGCTTTATTCCATTCTCCATTACAATAATTCTCTAATCTACGAATCATCATCTTATTTTGAATATCAATGACTGCACAAGTTTCCATATTATTTTTTTGATTACTCATTATTAAATCCAAAATAAAATAATTTCCATCTGGAGAAACGGTTTTGATTTCACCAATACTTCCATATTTCTCTTCCAATCCGTGGATAGGAAACTTTTGACTATTAATAATAATTTTAGGTTCGAAGTATAAATTTAACTTATCGTCAAATTCATAAAATCGTAAATAAGCATTTCCTGCAATCGGTATTTGTTTATGAGTAAATTTATCTTTCTTTACATTTTCTTGTTGCAAGTCAACGCTTTCTGAGCAATTTGAGCATCCAATTAATACAATAAAAAACAAATATAGATTAGTTTGTTTGTTTAGCATTTTGGTGGTTTATTTAATTAAAAAATGCGAAATCAAATGAATGATTTCGCATTTTTTAATTCATAATATTTTAAGACTATCTATACTAATCCTTCTCTTAATTCATCTGAAGCTGAAATATTCTCAATATTATCTTGTTCTCCTTTTTTTGCATCTAATGCCGCTCTAATTTCTCCTGCTTTCTCTTCTGTCAAATCATAGTTCCACATCACAATCATAGCGATTACGGTTCCAATAATTGGAAGTCCAGAATAGAAAATACGCATACCTGTTACTGCTCCATCAGGTTGTGATTCTGCTCCTGGTGTGAATAAAACTAAAGCCATAATTAAACCACTCAAAAGACCTGCGAATGCCTGACCAAACTTCACCATTAACCAGTAGATTGCTCCGAAAAGTCCCTCTCTACGTTTATCAGTTCTCAATTCATCTAAATCACAAACATCAGCTGTCATTGACATCATTAAAGTAAATAGACTACCAATTCCGAAAGAGAAAAATGGTAAAGCAATTAAAAATAAATAAGGTTTTCCTGGTACAAATAAGAACCAAAACAAAATATATCCGATAATAGAAATTCCTTGAGAGATTAAAAATGTTTGCTTTTTACCAAATTTTTTAGACATTCTTGTAATAATAGGAATTACCATGAATGTTGTCGCTATTGCACCTAAAGAACCATGTAGCGTAGGCCAAACTCCTGCTGCTCCTGCATCACCATTAAACATGTGATAAACAATAATGAAAAATGAAAAGGCTGCAATCGTATTAAAAGAATTAAAAACTAAAAAAGTGGAAATACATAAACGTCTAAAAGGAACATTTTGAAAAGCTTCTCTGAAACCTTTCAAGATTTCACCTAAACTACTACCAATCGTATGTATACTTAAAGGCGTGAGGCTTTCGTCGTTTAGAGTAGATTCGCTTTTAATGAAAATAGCGGGCACCATTCCTAACAACATACAAATTATACCTATTGAAATTGATAATTCTCGCACACCTAAATCCGCTGAGGCGAACCAACCATTCTCAGGTAAAAGATTTGCTAACCAATTCACTCCAAGACCTTCTGCTTGTGCATGTAAACCACCTTGATCATATAAAATCACCCAAAACCACGGAGCAATTACCCAAGCCCATTGACCAATCCATTGAGCAATAGCCATGATATTCGTTCGCTCATGAAAATCAGGGCTCATTTCATATCCCATTGCAACATATGGTACACCGAAAATTGTTAAACCTAAATAAAATACAATCGACCACAATAAGAAGTAAGTGAAGTTATAATCAAGACCATTTTCGGCATATAATTGCCACATGAAAATATAGGAAATACCAAGTATAATCGCTCCTATAAAAACATAATGTCTTCTTCGTCCCCATTTTGAACGAGTATTATCAGAAATGAATCCCATGATAGGATCGGTGAAAGAATCAAACAGACGAGGAACAAAAAATAAAATTCCCCATAAAAGTGGATTAAAACCTAAATCTTGTACCAAAACGACCATGAATATTCCAAGGATTGCTGGGAACATTTGATTCGCTAACATTCCAATTCCAAAAGCAACTTTTTGCCCAAAAGAAACTTTTTTAGTTGGTACTTTACCTACATTTTCCATTTTCAACTATAATTTATTATTTGGTTATTATTATTTATATCAAAAAATCATACTCGATTTTTTCAGAATTTTAAAGATAATTTTTCATCTCTAAATTTCTATCTCAAAAAGGTCAAATGTTTCCTTTATGTAGTAATGTAGTAGTAATGTAGTATGAGTTTTTACGATTTAACAATATTAATCAACTGTACAACAGCATAAGATTAATCATATCTACATTTTTGATTGCTATTTTGAATAGTAGATATTTCTAATCAGAATAGTTTTTCCATCAAAATTCTTATCTCCTTTGAAATAAATCAATCCTGTAACATCATCTATTTTTTTATCCTTTTGTAAATCTGAAATTTTAATCGCATACTTTGTCCAGTTTTTTCTAACTATATTTTTCTTATCTGCATTAAAAATAATCGCATTATTAACTTGTGTTCCATCAGAAAAACTTCCTGTCTGAAAACCCAATTGGAAAGAAGAAGCTGTATTTCCTTTCATTTCAAAATTCAAATAACCATCAGAAAAATTAGATAAATTTTCGCCTTTTCCACCAGCTTTCAATTCTGCGGCACAACCCCACCAACCTTCACCTTCGTGACCAGTCGTAACTTCTAATATATTTTCGGTGTTTACTTGAATTGCACAAGTTCCTTCCCAAGCATTTAATTTCAATTTCGCACTCGGATAAGTTTTATTGTCTAATATTGATAATAAATTTTCATCACAAAGTACGGTATAATATTTTTGGTCAATTAGTTCTCCAGTAGTCAGATTTTCATTTGTTGTTTTGATATCCGAACTACTAATATCATTTTCGGAAGGTGGTGAAAGTACCGCTTCCATTAATACTGCTTTATCACCATTATATGTTTTGGTAATTGTATTACCATTTCGAGTTAATCCATCAAAAGCTCCATTATCTACTAAATCCCATAAAACATATTTTGCTTGTCCATCTATCGTCATTAGTCCAAAATGATTTTCAGAACCTTCTGGATGTTCTGCATCTTTCCATTGCTCATCAAAGGCTTCAAAATAAAAACAAGAAATACCTGATGAATTTGTCCATGCTCGCATATTTTCATAGAAAAGTTTTTCTTTATATTCATCTGCTGCACGAGAACCATTTTTGCCATAAAAGCCACCAGAAACAGAAGCCCAACCTGTCTCGCCAATATGAATTGGCTTTTCTATTCCTAAACTTTTGATATAATCGGCTGCTTGTTGATATTGCTTTTGAGCAAAATCTTTTGCACGAATGACTGCTTTTTCTGATTTCTCTTCATTAGAAAGTTCAGCTTCATTTTCAGGAACATACCAATAATCAGGGTTATAATGCGATTCATGAAAAGGATAAGTATGTAAAGAAACATAATCAACCGCTTTGATTAATGCTTCTAAATCTTCGGTATGATATAGTTTTGAGCCGCCGCCCCAAGATTCATAATTATCCGAACTCGTAATCCATAAACCTGCTGGTAAATCGCCACTTTTTTTCAAATCTTGTAAATGGTTTACCCATTTCAAAATAATATCTGGCGTTACATAATAACTCGCTGCCCAATGTATCATCGCTTCATTTCCAACTGCTATTACCTTCACAATATCTGGATATTCACTCGCCATTTTTACTGCTGCATTGATTTCAACTGTATTGTTTTCAATGCTTTCTACATCATGCTCTTTCTCTTTATCCGTCCAAGCATTTTTACAATCAATCCAAGCACCTAACATCACGTACATCTCAAAATCTGCATCTTCTTCCTTCAATTCTCGAATTGCCGCTAATATATTTGCTGCTTGTCCAAATTGCTGTGTATTATAGGTACGAATTATCTTAATTCCCATCGCTTCCAA
The DNA here is from genome assembly GCA_964513525.1 of uncultured Saprospiraceae bacterium. Lineage (GTDB taxonomy): Bacteria > Bacteroidota > Bacteroidia > Chitinophagales > Saprospiraceae > CAWVWD01. The sequence goes on from CAZEOC010000206.1 coordinate 6,574, forward strand.
CAGTTTCATATCTTCTTTCAATTCTTCAACCGTCGGAACATTTTCTCTCGTTAATGTTCGATAACCACCATAAGATATTGCCTGATAATCGGGATTTCCTAAGATTTCTGCTGCTGTAATTTCCTCTTTAGTTTCGGTAGTACAACTAAAGTTTGTAAGGATTAATGTTACGATTACGAGTAATAATAATTTGTATTTCATATTATTTGATTTGTATTATTTATTAGAGAAAACGCATTAAAATGTCTGCTTCTTTTCCTTAAATAGTAAGTTTATCAATCTATAAACGACTTTGTCGAACGGGTTTTTTTATTCGCCTGTCATCTATTACAAACTGTAGTCGACGGGCGAACTCAAAGTCGCCGAACGACAAGTAAACTTCTTAAGTTGAGATATTCACCTGACGACTTTGAGTAGAATCTCGTCAACTTA
>CAZEOC010000207.1:0-6995 GCA_964513525.1 uncultured Saprospiraceae bacterium
TTCAATTCTCTAACGATACCATGAATACGAGAACCTTTCATACCAACACAAGCACCAACTGGATCAACTCTATCATCGTAAGATTCTACAGCAACTTTAGCACGAATACCAGGATTTCTCACAATTCTTTGAATTGTAATTAGTCCGTCTTCGATTTCTGGAACTTCTTGTTCTAATAATTTTTCCAAGAATAAATGATCTGTTCTTGATAAAATTACTTTTGGTGTATTATTTTTCATGTCCACACGCTTGATTACCGCACGAACCATATCTCCTTTACGGAAAAAATCACCTTTTATCGTTTCATTTCTTGGCATGATTAACTCATTACCCGTCAAATCATCAATCACTAAAACTTCTCTCTTTAGTATCTGATGAACTTCGCCCATAATCACTTCGCCAACTCGCTCACTGTATTTACGGTAAATTTCATCTTTCTCTAATTCTAAAATTCGAGAAATCAATGTTTGGCGTGCAGCCTGAATTGCACGACGACCAAAATCAATTAATTCGACTTTTTCATAACATTCCTCACCTACTTCATAATCATCTTCAATTAATGAAGCCGCAGTAATTCCGATTTGAGCATTTTCATCTTCAACAGCAGCATCTGCTACAATTTCTCTTACTCGCCAAATCTCTAAATCACCTTTTGCCGTATTAACAATGACATCGAAATTTTCATCTTCGCCATATTTTTTACGAATCAAAGTTCTGAAAACATCTTCAAGTACCCTAACCATCGTTGGACGATCAATACTCTTCATTTCCTTAAACTCAGAAAAAGTATCTACTAAGTTCATTGATTTTATATTTTTAAAAGCGTTTGCTTTTTATTTACTAATAGTTATTTTTAATACGAATTACATCGCTATTAATTGGATGATTGCACGTATTAAAACTTAATGTCAACAAGTGTTTTCTTAATATCATTGAAAACGATTGTTTTTTCAATTGTTTCTTTACGTTTCTTTTTACCCTGTTTAATAGTAATCACTTGTTTCAAAGTAATTTCGTCTTCTGTAACAGCGATGAGATTTCCTTTTTCTTTAGAATCATCATTTAATGTAACCGTTACACCACGTCCAATGTTTTTATAATATTGACGAACCATTTTTAATGGCTTTGTAATTCCAGGAGAAGATACATCTAAAACATACTTTTCTCCTAACCAATTATTTTCATCAATATGATTTTGTAAATAACGATTTAATCTTGCACATTGACCAATCGTCAAAACAGAATCACTATCTAAAAAAACTTCTAACTTCTTATTTGTTGGGTTAAAAGCAATTTCAACAATGTATAAATCTTGAAACCCAACATCTTGGAATTTCTCTAATAAAAGCTGCTCAATTCTATCTTCCACAATTTTACTTTTTAAATCAATAGTTTGTATAAAACATTGATTTTTATGCAAATAAAAAAGGGACTAAGAATTGCCCCTTCAATCATTTCCAACAATTTTGTGCAAAAATAAGCAATTTTTATCACATTATAAATCTTTTTAGTAAAATTACTTTTTTCGACGTGTTGATGTGCTGACGTGTTTTTATATTGTTGTTGATTTAGTTGAATATTCTAATTAAGCTATCTAAACTTTCGACATTCTAAATGCTTATCTACAACCTATATTATGATGATAAAACAACAACACGTCAGACAACAATACATCGAATATGAAAGCTCATATTGCCTTATTATGCGTAAGTTTAATTTATGCAGCAAATTTTACAATTGCGAAAGAAGTGATGCCTGAATATTTAGTGCCGGAGGCAATTGTATTTGCTCGGGTATTCACAGGAATGGTTATTTTTTGGTTATTGTCTTTAATCCGTTACGAAAAATTAGAGCGTAAAGATTTTACAAGAATCGTTTTTTGTGGCTTATTAGGCGCAGCCATAAATATGCTGATGTTTTTTAAAGGGTTGAATTTAACTAAACCAATAAATGCATCCTTAATAATGTTGTTAGTACCAATTATTGTGTTGATAACGTCTTCTATTGTTCTAAAAGAAAAAATCACCAATATTAAAGTTATCGGAATTCTAATTGGAATTTGTGGTGCTGGAATACTAATATCTAATGGAAAAGCAATCGACTTTAACTCTTCTGGATTATTAGGAGACTTTTTTATTTGTATTAATGCAATTTGTTATGCAATATATTTAGTTTTAGTTCGACAACTGATGCAAAAGTATCAACCTTTTACAGTACTTCGATGGGTATTTACTTTTGGTTTTTTCTTTATGGTACCTTTCACTTTTAGTTCATTTATCAATTCTGATTTTACTTTGATTCCTAAAAATATTTGGTTGGCGATTGCATTTGTTTTATTGGCAGTTACCGTATTGACCTATTTACTTAACGCTTTTGCATTGAAACGTGTAAAAGCTTCTGTCGTAAGTGTATATGTTTATTTACAACCTTTATGGGCTTCTATTATAGCGTTGAGTTTTGGAAAAGATATTATTACTTCAACTAAGATAATAGCTTATTTTCTAATTTTGTTTGGTGTACTTTTAGTTAGTCGCCCAAACAAAAAAACTGCAAACTTAAAATTGTAAGAGATTTTTTGATTGAATTAAATGACCAAATCATTAATTCCTTTTCTTATAAAAATGGATGCATGAATTCGAATTCGTTAAGGAATAGAAATTATGGAAGCTTAAAATTGATACTCAATTAGTTATCAATTACAATTAAATATAAAACCTACTAAGTTTTTATCTGAAACTTAGTAGGTTTTTTTAAAAGAAATATTTTTTTTCAATTAATAGACACAAAACATTAAATTGAGATTATAAACGATTCACAAAATAATATATTCCAGTAACATTAATTCTTAAAATAATTTCAGTTAAAATTAACATTATAACTATAAATCATTGATTTACAGTAGGCAATTAATAATAGATTTATAAAAAAACTGTTAAAAAACACTTTTTTTTAAACTTATAAAGTCGTAGCTTTGTGCAAAATTTAATAAAAAGATAGTTTTAACTATTCAAAAAATAAATGCTCGTGAAGAATCTTGTATTCAAGTTCATCGCAATAATTGCTATAGTTTTAGTTGTTAATCCAACTTTTGCAAGCGACGACGAAGGCGGAAAGTATGATCCAATTGCACCAGTAATGCATCACATTGCAAACTCAAACGAGTTTCACATTTGGGGTGATTTACACATGCCTTTACCATGTATTTTGTATTCTCCAGAAAACGGATTAAAGTTTTTTATGTCAAGCAAGTTTAAACATGGACATAATGCTGTTGATGGTTATGTAATGCATCATGGACGTGTTTGGAGAATGGAAAATGGACCAGAAGGAACAGTACATTTAGATCACGACCATGACAAACATAGCAATTCACACGCAGATGAAAGTCATGATGCACACGCAGAAGGTGAAGCACATGAAAATCACGAAGAAGAACATACAGAAGAGGCAGCACATGATGATGCTCATGCACCTGTAGTTCATATCGACGGAAAAGCATATAATTTAATTCCACATTATACTTTGAATGAGCCAACTTCTTGGTTTGATTTTTCTATTACTAAGAATGTATTCGGAATGTTATTAGCAGCATTAGCTTTGTTATTAATATTCATAACAGTTGGTAAAAGAGCAAAGAAAAATACAGGAAAAGCACCGACAGGACTTCAAAATGCAATGGAACCTTTCTTTACGTTTATTCGTGATGAGGTAGCTATTCCGATGATAGGGGAGAAGCACTATGAACGTTTTTTACCGTTCATTATGACTTTATTCTTCTTTATCTTATTCTGTAATTTTGTAGGTTTAATTCCAATTTTTCCATTCAGTGCAAACATTACAGGTAATATTGCAGTGACATTGACTTTAGCGGTTATCACATTCTTGGTAACAACAGTCAATGGAAATAAGCATTATTGGGAACACGTTTTATGGATGCCAGGTGTACCTGCGCCATTAAAAATATTAATCTTGACACCAGTTGAGGTTTTAGGTTTGATAATCAAGCCTTTCTCTTTAATGATTCGTTTATTTGCGAACATTACAGCAGGACACATTATTATATTAAGTTTGGTTGGGTTAATTTTCTTATTTGGAAATAATGGAACAAATCCAGTAGGTGCAGGAACAGGAGCATTAATTGCTATTCCTTTTACCTTATTCATGAACTTGATAGAATTAGTAGTTGCTTTCATTCAAGCATTTGTATTTGCGATGCTTTCTGCTTCTTATATAGGTGCAGCAGTTGAAGATGCACATGAAGCTCATTAATATTGAGTTACAAACCCGACAGGTTTTTAAAACCTGTCGGGTTTAATTACACACGAAATAAAGATTTTTTATTATATATTTTTTTTAATAACAATTTAAATTTAAAGATTATGGGTGCAGGTTTAGCAGTAATCGGAGCAGGTTTAGCAGCAATTGGTGCTGGTGTAGGAATTGGTATGATTGGATCAAAAGCTATGGAAGCTATCGCTCGTCAGCCAGAGGCTGTTAACGACATTCGTTCAAACATGTTAATCACAGCTGCCTTCATCGAGGGTGTTGCATTATTTGCAGTAGTTGTTGCATTATTGGCAAGTTTGGCTTAAGAAAATTGGAATCGGGGAGTAACGGTTGGTTGCTCCACCGATTTAGTTTTTAAAAGAAAAATTACAAATAGTCTAATTATTAATAATTAACTATTTCAATAATATAAATTGTCCAGATATATCTATTATCAGTATTGATTGGAGCTTGATGATTTGGACAGTAATTGTCATTTGTCTGTTTCTAATTATTAGAATAATTAGGCGAAGACGATAATTTTAATTAAACAAAATTGATTTTCAATTAGTGAATTTATTTATTAGTTGTTAATTGTTCATTATTAATTGAATATAAAAATTATCCAATTATGGTTTTATTAGAAAGCCTTATTAGTGTTGATCCGGGTTTAATTTTTTGGACAACCATCATTTTCGTAGGATTATACTTTTTCTTAGGGAAAGCGGCATGGAAACCGATGCAAACAGCTTTGAAAGAACGTGAAAATTCTATTCATGATGCTTTACAACAAGCTGAAAAAGCTCGTCATGAAATGGCTGCGTTGACTGAAAAGAATGAAGCATTATTAGCGACAGCTCGTGAAGAACGTTCTAAAATTTTAGCAGATGCAAAATCTGTAAGTGACGGAATTATCAACGAGGCGAAGGACAAAGCGAAAGCAGAAGCTGAAAAGATTATTACCAATGCTCGTCAAGAGATTGAAAATCAAAAGAATGCTGCTTTGACAGAAGTGAAAAACACGGCTGGTAAAATCGCTTTAGAAGTTGCTGAAAAAGTAATTCGTAAGCAATTGGCAAGTGACGCTGCTCAGGTAGATTTTGCTAATAAGTTAGTTGAAGAAATCGAATTGAATTAATTTGATGTTCTAATGTTCTATTGTTTGAGTGTTTAACTTGTTCAAAACGCTTAAACATTCAAACGTTTAAACATTCAAACAATAAATATTATGTCAAGAGTTTCCGCACGTTACGCAAAAGCACTAATTGACCTTTCGAATGAAAGAGGTGAATTAGAAAAGGTGCATGATGATATTCAAGCATTTATGGAAGTTGCAAAAAATCGTGATTTTGCGAATATGCTTCAGAGTCCGATTATTAAATCGGATAAAAAAGCAGGTATTTTCAAAGCGGTTTTTGGAGAAAAAATAAGTGCTACTACGAATGCTTTTTTCAATATTATTATGAAAAAAGGTCGTGAATCAAATTTGGTCAGCATTGCGAATGCTTTTGTTGAACAATATAAAGCCTTAAAGAATATTACGACAATTAAACTAACGACTGCAAGCGCAGCATCAGATGAAATGATTGCTACAATTAAAGGGAAGTTAGAGAAAAGTGGTGCTATTAAAGGTACAGTTGATTTGGAAACTGCAGTTGATGCGGACCTCATCGGTGGATTTGTCTTGGAGTTTGGAGATAAATTATACGATGCAAGTGTTGCAAGTCAATTAAATGAGTTGAAAAAAGAATTTTCTAAAAACGATTATATCAAAAACATATAAAAATGGTTGGTCTAAAACCTGATGAAATTTCTGCAATTTTAAGAGAACAGCTTTCTGGTGCTAAGACAGCTGCTCAATTAGAAGAAGTTGGAACGGTACTTCAAATTGGTGATGGTATCGCTCGTATCTACGGATTATCAAACGCATTAGCGGGTGAGTTGGTAGAGTTTGAGAATAGCGTACAAGCAATTGTATTAAATCTTGAAGAAGATAATGTTGGTGTGGTACTTTTGGGTGATTCTGATGGTATCAAAGAAGGGGACACAGTTCGTCGTACAGGTCGTATTGCATCTGTAAACGTTGGTGAAGCAATGTTGGGACGTGTTGTAAATCCTTTGGGAGAACCAATAGATGGAAAAGGTCCTTTAGGTGGTGACTTATATGAAATGCCAATTGAGCGTAAAGCGCCAGGTGTTATCTATCGTCAGCCTGTAAATGAACCTTTACAAACTGGTATCAAGTCAATTGATGCGATGATTCCTGTAGGACGTGGACAACGTGAGTTAATCATTGGTGACCGTCAGACTGGTAAATCAACTGTTGCAATTGATACGATTATCAATCAAAGAGAATTTTACGAAGCAGGTGAACCTGTTTTTTGTATATATGTAGCGACTGGACAGAAAGCGTCAACTGTTGCAAAGGTAGCAAAGACTTTAGAAGAGAATGGTGCAATGCCTTATACGGTAATCGTATCTTCTGCAGCTTCTGATCCTGCTCCTTTACAGTTTTATGCTCCGTTTACAGGTGCTGCAATTGGTGAGTTTTTCCGTGATACAGGTCGTCCTGCATTAGTAGTGTATGATGATTTGTCTAAGCAAGCGGTTGCTTACCGTGAAGTATCTTTATTACTTCGTCGTCCTCCAGGACGTGAGGCATATCCTGGTGATGTATTCTACCTTCACTCTCGTTTATTAGAGCGTGCTGCAAAAATCATCAACGATGA
>CAZEOC010000208.1:0-6982 GCA_964513525.1 uncultured Saprospiraceae bacterium
TACTTAATAGCCAAACATAATGAATATAATCTGTACCTTTAGTGTAATAATCATAAGCCGTTAAACCCGCTGCAAGTGCATTTAATAGGTTTAATAAAACTTTTGTTAATCGTAAATTGTGATTCAAATAAATTAAAACAAATACATTCGCACAACTGATTATTAACAAGATAAAACCGTATAAAATCTGTCCGTTTTTAAAAAAAGATAAGGCAGACATTGCGAAAAGCAAAGCAGCTAAAATATTGGCAAATCGACTTAAACGCGCTTTTTGATTCATGACATTTTTATTATTAATACAAAAAATATGAAAACTAAATTATTGTTATTACTACTTTCAGCAACTTTATTTCAAGCTTGTCCACCAGTTCGTCAAATGCCTTATGAGGTAAAAAACACTCGTTTTGAGCAAGAAATTATAGCTTTTGAGCAGCAAGATAAGGAAAATGGAATTGATACAGGAAATATCTTATTTGTTGGAAGTTCGAGTATTAGAATGTGGACAAGTTTGGAGGAAGATATGAAGGGTTTTAAAGTCTTAAACCGAGGATTTGGAGGAGCAACGACAGCAGAAGTAAGGCAATATTATGATAGAATTATTAAGCCTTATAAACCAAAAGTCATCGTGATTTATGTTGGTGAAAATGATATTGCCGAAGGTATGAAACCGACAATGGTTTATGATGAAGTTACGAATCTTTTTAGTCGGATTAAAGATGATTTTCCTGAGAGCAAGATTGTTTATTTATCAATGAAACCTTCAATTGCTCGTTGGGATTTATGGACTGATTTTAAGGCTGGAAATAAGAAAATTAAGAAAATAACGGAGTTTTATAAAAGTATTTATTACATCGAAACTGCCGATGTAATGTTGAATGATGAGGATTCGATTAGAACGGATATTTTTATTGAAGATGGTTTGCATATGAATGCAAAAGGGTATGCAGATTGGACGAAATTAGTAAGAAATGTATTGGAAAATATAGATTAATTTATAAGTTTAGACTCAGCGCCAACCACTCTTTTTTGAGAAAGTGGTTGGGTTGAGTTATTTTATGCAGGATAAAAATCTGTGCATAATTTGTGATAGAATCACACCAATTTATAATTCAATTGACTTAATCTTCTTGAATGAAATGATCAAATAAGTCATCTTTAACTTCATCTTCATCTATTCCTACAATATCATCAAATGCTAAATAACCTGCGATTGAAATTACAGGAATTGCATAAATAATTCCGACAAAAAAGACTAAAATTCCACCAATTGCTATTAAACCCAAAACGAAGTTGAATCCAAAGAAGGTAAACCATTTTTTTGTGATTAATTTTCGACTGGCTTCCATTGCATCCCAAGGTTGCATATTATGAAAATATACAAAAAATATAGACCATGAATAAGCTATTGAAATATAAATTAAAGGTATTAAAGTAAGCGACAATAGTAACCAATTTATATTTTGAAAAACTTCTATAATACCATTAGGATCTTCGCTCAAGAAAACCTGAATCGCTTCAAATCCAATTACACCAATCATAGGAAGTGCTGCAAGTACAGAAATAATAGTAACCAAGATAGATAAGATTGCTAAATCTTTGAAACGTTGAAATCCATCAAAGAAATTACCAAATTCAAAGGTTTCGTTTCTTCTAATTCTATGCGCAATAATGTAGAAACCAACTAATAAGCAGTAAGAAATTAAAGTGCTGGCAATAGTACCAAGGTAAGGAATATTGCTTAACGCAGAGGAAATGATGAAATATATAATAGTGTAACCAATAAAGCCACCAACATATTTTCCTGCTACGGTGAAAGCGTCACCAATATATTGACCAAAGTTAAATTCGTAATTATCGTTTAAAAGTGTTTCAATTTTGTTTTTAATGTCCATGTATATTTTTTTGTTTTGTTGTAAAATAGAAAAGTCGCTTAGAGCAATACTGCAATAAGCGACTTTTATTATAGTAATTTATACTTATTCTACTAAGTGATCCATCACATCGTCTAAATCAGAATCATCAGATCCACTACCAACGATATCATCAAAAGCAACAAAAGCTGCTACCATATAAACAGGAATAGTGTATAATAGACCGATACCAAATAGAATAACCCCCAAAGATCCAATAAGTCCTATAACAATTACATAAAGAAACATCATAAACCAGTTTTTGGTGATTAGCTTTCTACTTGTTTCCATAGCTTCCCAACCTTTCATACCTCTAAATACAACTAACATTGCTGACCAAACATAAGCAATACCAATATAAAGAAGCGGAATAAATGCTAATAGTATTAAAAGTACATTAGAGCCAGCCATAATATCTCCAAATGCTTCTACATCATTTGCACTTACATCAATATTTGCCATTGTCATTCCCATGACAACAAATATTGGAATCATGATTACTAACATTACTACTAATGTTAGAAGAGCAACTACTACTAAATCTCCAAAAAATTTAAACCCGTCGAAAAAGTTACCAAATTCGGTACTTTCGCCATCCTTTATCTTCTTTGCAACGATATAAAAACCCACAGCTAAAGGAGGAGAAATTAATAAATTACCAATCGAACCAATGATAGGTATTAATCCCATTACAATCACAATTAGTAAATAAATAAAAGTAAAACCGATGAAGCCTCCTACGTTTTTATTGACAATTCTGAAACTCTCAGAGATATAATCACCAAATTTGAAATTATATCCATCTTGTATTAGATTTTGGATTTTAGTGTTAAAACTTTCCATTTTTATTTGTTTTATAATTAAAGGTTTTTCGTTTGAATGTTTTGAATTTTCAAACTATTTCGGAATAAAGATATTAAAACAAACTAATTATCAAAACTAAATTTTAACATTTTATTAAAAATGTCTATGATAGAAACTTATCTAAGTTTTTATTAATTCTCATTTAATCTAATTAAAGAATTACTTTTGCATCACAATACTTTTCATGATAAAATAGAAATGCAGAAGAAACGAAAAAAAGGGTTAGATATACTTAGAGCAATTGCTGTAATATTAGTTTTGTTTAGACATAGTGGTTTAGGAGAAGATAATTTACTGAAATTTTTTGGTTGGTTAGGAGTAGATTTATTTTTTGTCTTAAGTGGGTTTTTGGTTTCTGGATTGCTATTTAGTGAATATAAACGCTTGCAAACGGTTGATATTAAGAACTTTATAATTCGACGTAGTTTTAAAATATTCCCACCATTTTACTTTTTCTTAGTGGTGACATTGGCATTCGATTATTTCGTTCGGTCTATCTCCTATCCTATTCACAGAGTCGTTGGCGAACTGTTTTATTTGCAAAGTTATTTACCTAATATTTGGTTACATACATGGACTTTAGCCGTTGAAGAACAGTTTTATTTAGCCTTTGCTATAACTATGTTTTTCTTAGCTCGAAAACATTTATTGACGAATTCAAAGCGTTTCGTAACCGTCATGTTAATATTGATAATTGTAGCTTTTGCAATGCGTTTAGATGTTTCTTATTCCAAAATTCATAAAGAATTCTTCTCTATGAAACGAACACATTTGAGAATAGATGGGATTTTAATGGGCGTTTTGTTGTCGTACATTTATCATTTTACATCATGGACAAAACGTTTATTGACAAGACAAAAACTGTTATTCAGTCTTAGTATATTATTAATCTTACCAGGATTTATTTTTTCAGGTGGCAGTTTTGTAATGAATACAATCGGCTTAACAACAGTCAATATTGGTTTTGCTATTTTAGTATTATTATCATTAAATATAGAGGAACATTTAGAAGGAAAACTCGGAAAATATCTATTTTTTCCAATTCAAATATTGTGTTTCATAGGAATTAATTCGTATTCAATTTATTTGTGGCATTTGAATGCAAAAGGATTGATTTATGATAATTTACAATTATCGGCAGAATTGTTAGCCGTTTTATATATTTTATTATCACTTGTTTTGGGAATACTATTTTCTTATTTAATAGAAAAATCAGCTTTGAAAGTTAGAGATAAATGGTCAAAAAATACGAATTGATCCAACACATAGGTACATAGAAACAATAGTTTTTGATTTCAGCTTTGCTGAAATGTATATTATCTGAATATTTTGGCAAAGCCAAAATTGAACCTATTGTTTCTATGTATCTATGTGTTTTCAATTATTTCAGTTTAACCGCAGTTCCATAAGCCAAAATCTCTGAACAACCTTGCATGACCATTGCGGTTTGAAAACGAACATTGATTACTGCATCTGCGCCTAAATCTTGTGCATCTCGCAACATTCTCTCTATTGCTTGGTCTCGAGATTTTGCCATTAGAATAGTATATTCAGTGATTTCTCCACCAACAATATTCTTCAATCCAGCCATAAAATCTCGACCAAGATTTCTTGCTCGAACGGTATTTCCTTGTGCGACGCCTACGATAGAATCAATTTCTTTATTTGCAATAAAATCTGTTGTGCTATATGTCATCTTCTTATTTTTTTAATTTTAATAAAGCCGTAAATTATTAGAAATAAAGATGTCAAGCTCAATTTTTCGATAAACAAACTTAAATAATCGAAAGAAATCATTGTTCTCTCGTTTTTAAAATCTCAGCGTCGTTTTAATCCACAATAGATTGACAAATATAATCGGGAATAATTCCTGTAGAATTAATTTTAACCTCAACATTTTTTAATCTCGTATTTCCAGAAAGTACCAAAGCAGTTGCAATTCCAAATTTATTTCCACCTAAAATATCCGTTTTTAAAGTATCGCCAACCATCAAAATATCATCTTTTGTGAAATCGCCCAGCTTATTAATTTCTTCATAAGCGAAATTAAACATCTGCGTATCTGGTTTTCCAAAATGAATAAACTTCCTTCCCAAAACACTTTCTAATAGTTTGGCAATTCCGCCTGTAGCAATATTTACATCATTTTTAGCAACTGGATATATTTTATCAGTGTTCGCAATAATGACAGGTATTTTTTTCTTTCTCAATAAATTCAAAGTATTATTCAAATCTGTATTCCAATCAAAACCTTCATCATCTAAAAAGACCATTCCAGTGATATCTTCGATATGGTCAAAATCAATTTCACTAATGGCAACAGCTTCTAAACCAACTTTTGTAATATATTGAGCAGAGTTTTTAGTACCTAAATAAGCAACTCGTCCGCCTTTTATTTTTTGTTGTAAAAATAAACTTGCCATCATTCCTGAGGTAATGATTTCGTGTGTTTCTAAACCTTTTAACCCACTATTATGAAAACGTTTTGCTTGTTGTTCTGGACTTCGAGAAGCGTCGTTTGTCAAAACTCGGATAACTTTCCCTTGACTTCTTAATTCATCAATTACCGCTTGAACGTCTGGTATCAGCCCTTTATAGTTTTTTAATACACCATAAGAGTCAAAAAAAATCACTTTGTATTTACTTGCAATTGATAAAAAATGTCGCATAATTGAATTAGTATGATGAAAAAATTGGTACTTTGGTTGTTGATATTTTGTGATTTACAAAGTACCAATTTTTATTAAAAGACCAAATTCAAGATGAAAAAAATCATTATTACTATAATTACTATTCTATTAGTTGCGATTGCAATTTTTGCTTATAATCTCCTGAATACAACTGGCTTTTTTCGAGTTGTTGAAAATCAATTTGATGGTGAAATCGTTGCGAGTATTTCAATTCCAGGAGTTGAGGATTTCACCGTAGATGAAGATGACGATTTTGCTATTTTTATTTCCTATGACAGAGCCGCAGAAAGAGATGGAAAACCTCAAAAGAATGGAATTTACTTTTTGGATTTGAAACAAAAAGAGTTTGAACCAAAAGATATAACAGGTTCATTTATAAATAAAATTCAACCACATGGAATAAGCTTATTGCAGTTAGATTCGATGCATCATAAATTGTTTGTTATTAATCATTTTGAAGGAGAAAGTATTGAAGTATTTGACTTATATAATCGGGATAGTTTGGTACACGAAAAAACACTTCAAGATGAATTAATTTATTCTGCCAATGATATTGTTGCGATTTCAGAAAATCAATTTTACTTCACAAATGACCATTATTATCAATCAAAATTAGGGTTGATTTTTGAAAATTATTCTGGAATCACAAAATGTGAAACAATATACTTTGATGGTGAAAATTATCGAGTCGTAAATAATAATATGGCTTACGCCAATGGAATTAATTATGACAAAAAACGAAATTTGATATTTATCGCTTCACCAAGAAAGTTTTTGATTAATATATTTTCCAGAGCTGAAAATGGTGATTTAAATTTTGTGGAATCTATCAATTGTGGTACAGGAGTTGATAATATTGAATTAGATAAAGAAGGACATATTTGGGTTGGTTGTCATCCAAATTTATTAGCATTCAATGATTACAATAAAGGAAAAAAAGAAAAATCACCTTCAGAAATTATTAAGATAGATTATCGTCAAGTAGGAGATTATCAAATAGAAAAAGTATTTGTAGATGATGGGTCAAATACTTCTTCGTCAACAGTTGCAGCGAATTATAAAGATTTCATTTTTATCGGAAATGTATTAGATGATCATTTTATCGTTTTGAGAAAATAAAAGGTTTTTTGTAAAAATCTTTCTATTTCCTAATATGGTATATTTTCCTAAAATAAATTTATTAAATTTGTAAATGTTTTAATGGATTAAAACTACACCAAAATTTTGCCTACCTCGATTTTTAAATAGTTCAATTTAAAAACAACTACAATACACATATATGTCAGCATTGACGGAAAGACAAGGTGTTTTAGGAAAACGCCTTGCGGCTCACTTATTACGTCGAGCAACTTATAATATTACACCGACACGAATAGCGGATTTTGCTACAAAAACGGCTTCACAAGCTGTTGATGAATTGTTTACTATTCCTCCACTTGTAGAAGATAAAGGACCTTTACATTATGAAGATGGTACAACCTTTTGGTTAACAGATGGACCTTATGTTCCTCCTTCAAG
>CAZEOC010000209.1:0-3941 GCA_964513525.1 uncultured Saprospiraceae bacterium
CTGACATTGCTAAAACAGTCAAAGTACTGTCGTAGTAATACTTTGCATTCGTATAAACTTCTGTTTTATAAAATAAATCTGCTAATAAATAATAAGCTTCTGCTTTCTGTGGCTTATTTCCGATATTATTATAAACCGATTTTTTTAGATAATCAATTGCTAAAGTTTGATTATCTCTTTTCAGTTCAATATCTGCCATTGCAAAATATACTTGGTCTAAATACTCTTCGTTTTTCTCATCTTTCAACATCTTCTTCAAATCACGAATAGCATCATCAATCGAACCATCTCCGTTTTCATAAGAATTCTTAGCAATACTCAAACGAGTATTAAATTCCATTTCATAAATCGGACGTAATTTCAAAACTTGTTCATAAGTCGCATAAGCTTCTTGTCCTCTTCCAGCTCTTTGGTGTAATTGTCCTAAAATATAAGTATATCTTAATTTCTGTTGTCTATCTTTTGATAACTCAATTGCCTTTTGCAAAGGTTTTACTGCTTTTTCATATTCTTTCAACTTCAAAAAAGCAAAAGCTTCTGTTGCCTCAACCTCTGCTAAAACTGCTTTGGTTACTCCTTTGTCTCTACGCAAACGATTTAAAACAATATAAGCTTCATCATATTTTTCAGTAGCAATTTGTGTTTTTGCTAACCATAAAAAAGCTTCTTTATGAGCAGGTCTATGCTTCAAAGCATAATTTGGCTCTTTTTCTTCATCCTCTGGATTTGTCTTGATTTCTTCCTTTGGTTTTTCTTCAACCTTAGGCTCAATTGGGTTTCCATATCTATCTTTCGGACGTTTCACCTTCGTCATTCCCCCTTTTTTCTTCTTCTTCTTTTTCTTCGGTGCAGCCTTCTTTTTACCCTTTTTCTTCTTCCCTTTCCCCTTTCGTTTAGCTTCTTCTTCCGCTAATTTCTTTGGGTCTAATTCTGAAATAATATAATTAAATGTTGCTTCAGCATCTTGTAGATTTCCTTTCAAATACTCTGCTTGACCAATCAATAAATAACTATCATCTGTCCAATGACTCATTTTATGAATTGAAATCGCTACACCAGCTTTTTTAATAATTACATCTAAATCACCACCAGAAGCAGATTTTTCTTCTAATGCTAAATGTTTATACATTGGAAGAATCTGATTGTAATTTTCTCTATGCTGAGAAGCTAATCCCTTAACTACTTCTTGCATTTTCAAATCTGCATTGAAGTAAGAATTATATTTATGAGTTAAATCATGATAAGCTTTTCTAACCTTCGTTGGTTCGGGTTCTTTCTTCTTTTTTCTCTGACCAAATACTGGCAATACAATTAAGAAAGTAGCTAAGAATAAACCTATTAATTTCAAATTTTTATTATTCAACATATCTTTATTTCTACTTATATTATTTTTCATTTAGATAACACTTTTTCAAAAAAGTGACATTCTATATTAAAGTATCAATGATTTTAATTTAGTATTAAAACATAAACTTATTCGTAACTATACATTTTTAAGTCATCTTTTTTATCCTTATTTAAGCTTATAAAACTTAATCAAACAGAGGCTTTACCTATATTTCTGCATTATTAATGATGAAAAAATACTTCTTTAAAGATTACACATTTATTTATAATATAATCTTTAGATTTACGACCTTTGGGATATTATGAATTAGTAACGTATAAATTCCAAAAATATCGCTTTGAAAATGCGATTTTAATACAAATTTATGCAAAATTTGTAAGAGACTGTTCAAAGAAAAGTTTTTTTGTATAAAACGAATTCCTAAAGTTAAAGAAGTTGGCAAATTGTTGACAAAGGTTTTGGAACATTCTCCTTTATAAATTGAAGTAAGATGGAAAAGGAAAGTAAGAAAAGGTGGGAAAGAGTTAAGGAAGGTTTACAACATCGTTACCGATTGGTAGCTATGAATGATGATACTTTTGAAGAAGTAGGTTCTTATCGGTTGACCTTATTAAATGTATATATTACCTTTAGTGTCATTTTTGTAGTTTTAGTTTTCTTGGTGGTTTTGATGTTCATTTTCACACCAGTGAAACAATATTTGCCAGGTTATGGAGATGTTAATCAAAGAGAAGAGTTTTATAAAATCGAAAAAAGATTAGTAAAACTGGAAAAAGAAATTTCGGCAAGAGATGTCTATATTAATAGTGTCAAAAATGCTTTGACTAATAATGTGGAATATCAACCAGAAGATGTTCCCGAAGATAATAGTTCAACTATAGATACAGCTGGTTCTACTAAACCAATTGCAGAAGATTATCAATTAAGAAAACAAGTAGAAAGAGCCGAAAGAGGAACGTCAACTGAAGTAACTTCTAATTTTACATTGAATACAAAATCAATTGAACAACTCTTTTTTGTTCCGCCACTTAAGGGAACAACGAGTGCAGGATTTCGTCCAGATAAAAAACATTTTGGAATTGATATCATCGCTCCTCGCAATACACCTATCATCGCAGTAGCTGACGGAGTTGTAATTACTTCGGATTGGACCTATGCAACAGGAAATGTAATTGCCGTCCAACATGAAAATAATATTGTGTCATTTTATAAACACAATTCTGTCTTATTAAAAAAAGTTGGAAATCTTGTAAAAGCGGGAGAAGCAGTTGCAATCATTGGTAATACAGGAGAACAGACCGATGGACCACATTTACATTTTGAATTATGGTATAATGGAAACCCTGTTGACCCAGCGGAATACATTAAATTTAATTAAGAATTTCCTATATTCATGTGTAAATTCAAGTAGTGTAATTAAAGGTGAAGATTTTGCACACCAAAATCTCCACTT
Organism: uncultured Saprospiraceae bacterium; assembly: GCA_964513525.1. Lineage (GTDB taxonomy): Bacteria > Bacteroidota > Bacteroidia > Chitinophagales > Saprospiraceae > CAWVWD01. Next base: position 2,802 of record CAZEOC010000209.1, read on the forward strand.
CAATACATTAAATTTTATTGTAAAGTATAAAAAAATTACTGTCATGTTTGGTGGAAAAGACAAATCTAAAAATTCGACGACGAGTTCGTCAAGTTCATCTGCAAGTTCAAGCGGATTAAATACATTAGTAGAAGGAACTGTAATAGAAGGAACAGTTACTGCAAAAAGTGATATTCGTATTGATGGCGTTATTCGTGGTAACCTAAACTGTACAGGAAAAGTTATCATTGGAGAAACTGGCTTCATTGAAGGGCAAATCAATTGTCAAAATGCAGTTATTCAAGGAAAATTTGAAGGAACATTGAGCGTTCAAGAATTATTGAATGTTCGTCAAACGGCAAAAATCAACGGCGAGATTTCAACTGGAAAATTAATCGTAGAATCAGGTGCCGTTTTCAATGTAACTTGTCAAATGGGCAAACAAGCAACTACAAATGGAAAAGCAACAACCGACAGAAAAGCAACACAAGTCAAGCGATTACAAAAAGAAGCAAGTTAATAGTACCTCAAAGATGCGAGCTTACGCTCAATATTCCAGTAAAGCAATGCAGTTAGCTTTAACCATTGTTTTGGGAGCTTTTATTGGGCGTAAACTTGATGAGTATTTTGAGATTGACAAACCATATTTAACAGCACTATTTTCATTATTGGCAACAGTTGCAGGTATTTACCTCTTGATTAGGGATTTGATTAATAAAGATGAATGAACGACAATTCTTCATACAATTAAGTATCGTTACTTTCTTTACTTCCATATTAATTTGGTTGTTCTCTTTTATTCCTATTTTTTATGATTACCAATCCTTATCTATTATAAGTATTTTACTTTTCGTTTTTATCAGTATAATCATGTATTACACTGGAAAATGGGGCGTGCAACACGATAATAAAAATACATTCATAACATTGATGTATGCTTATATGGGCGGAAAAATGATTTTATCAATTTTCGTGATTATGCTTTACTATTTATACGCAGAACCAACAACTAATCTTTTCATTTTACCTTTCTTTTTAGTCTATTTCATCTATACAATTTTCGAATCTTACTTTTTGATGAAAGTGAATAAGTGATTGATAATTTGAAAAATTTATTTTCATTTCAATGCAAATCATCTGTAATCATTGCGGCAATCAACT
>CAZEOC010000209.1:4041-6980 GCA_964513525.1 uncultured Saprospiraceae bacterium
AAAAATTTATTTTCATTTCAATGCAAATCATCTGTAATCATTGCGGCAATCAACTTAGTTTTCCAGATTATCAAAATTTGGTGACTTGTAATCATTGCAACACACATTTACAGATTGAAGAAACGGAAACGACTTATTCAGCTTCTATAATTCAGAAAGAATTATTTGATGATTTATTAGTACAACAATCGGTTACTAATTACAGAGAATTTTCTTATTCTTTGGTTGACTTCTTAAATTTAGAGACCAAGTTTTCTAAAATGATTCAACTAACAAGTTTCTTTTCTTTTTTATCACGAAGCAAGGTAGAACCAAGTTTATTTCGAGCTTTATATCGTTTTGTCATTGCTTTTATTGCTATTAAAGAAATTGAAGGTAGTAGAGATTATTTTGTAAATATCTATGAAAGTTTCTTCCTTTGGTTAATAATTTATGCCTGTATAATTATACTACTTGGAATTGCAGAATTAGTAAAATGGTTTATGCTTAAGTTGTTTAGAGAAATATATATTAGAAAATCAAGAAAAATAGAAGCGACAATTGAAACAGACTTATTATTAAATAATTTAATTCTTGATACGAATTGGTATCAACAATGGAAAGATAATGAGGCTACATTTCAAGAAGTTAAAAAGAAACTTTCTTTCATTAATTTAGGATTCCAATTACCAACAAGTTTACCTTCAGTTTCTAAAGGTTTTAGAATATTTGTCATGGCAGTTCCAACTTTTCTCTGGACTTTTAAAGGAAGTTTTGTTGATGACTTTATACTTTTTCCCTTTATATTCCTAATACTTACGATAAGTATTAGTTGGATTGGCTTAAAATTAATGTTGAATGGAGATGAGTATAAGAACGAATATCAAGCCTATCATATTAAACGAAAAAAGTTACTCGATGCACTAAAAGAATTCATTGAAAAATGAGTTATCTTTATTCAATCAAATAAGTTTCCAAAATATTAATATATTTTCTCATGCAAATCATCTGTAATCATTGCGGCAATCAACTTAGTTTTCCAGATTATCAAAATTTGGTGACTTGTAACTTCTGTGCCACACATTTACAGATTGAAGAAACGGAAAACTATTATACCGCATCCATTATTCAAGAAAAAGCATTTGATAAATTATTAAATGAAAATCAATATTTAATTCAATCTGAAAATACAGCTACTTTATTTAATAAAAACAATTTAGAAAATGAGTATTCAGAAGCTTTAAAAGAAAATACTTTCCGCTCATTTTTATCAGGCGAAAAACTTCGTCCGATGTTATTCAGGGGAATTTATCGAATGATTGTCGCCCTAATTTGTGGATATATTGGATATAGAAACTTACCTAATGAATTCGTATTAACAATTAATTTCCTTTCTATTCTATTTTTTAGTTATGCTACTTTTATTGGAATAGTTGGTTTTCGAGAAATACGAAAATGGATTCAATTATGGCGATTTGAAAGAGAATATAAAATCGACACCCAAATTCTTACTAATGAAATTGACATTTTAATAGAACGTGGCAATTTAAATGATGCTTTACATCGTTGGTACAAACGTTGGTTAGATTCAGAAGCAGAATTAGATAAAATTAAAACCGAATTTCATTATCAAAAATTAGGTTTTCATCTTCCTACTGGTCCACCGTCTGTCTCAAAAGGTTTACGAACTTTGGTATTGGTTTTACCTGCTCTTGCTACTGCTTTTACTGCAGGATTTGAAGGCTTTAATATAATAATGGGTATATCAATCCTTTTTATGATTACTTTTTTAATAATCGGTTTTTCTATAATGGGCGATGCAAATAATTATCAAAACTCTTACAAAAGTTATTTAGAAGAACGAGAAAAGCAATTGAAATGGCTGAACGACTATTTTGAACAGTAGAACAGAGGAATATCGAATATTGAATACTGAATTTTGAAGTTCGAAGTTTGACCTAGTATTCCATGAAAATAAATATTTTCCTTCATTGTAAAATTTGTCAAACTTCGACATTCGAAATTCAGCATTCGATATTCTGCGGTTCAAAAAAACAGCTTCTGTCTTTTTGTCAGTAAATCATCATTCTAATTTCCCATTAACCGACAAAATTTATTATTTCCAACCTTTTCAACTGACATTATTTTACTAATTTCTTGAAAATCATCAAAAAAATCCAATGGCATATTCATTGATTTATGTTCTGTGTTAATTAATTAAAAAAATAAATAACTTTTTATAATTAGGAATTAGTAATGAGGAATTAGTAATAGTTTCCAACTCTATATTTCAAGATTTAAAAAAGTCTTTTTTAGAAATAAATCGAAAAAACATAGTAAAATCATGGGTAAAATTATTGGAATTGACTTAGGAACAACCAACTCAGTAGTTGCCGTAATGGAAGGTAACGAACCTGTTGTTATTGCTAATGAAGAAGGTCGTCGTACCACACCTTCAATCGTTGCTTTTTTAGATGGTGGCGAACGCAAAACTGGTGATTCTGCAAAACGTCAGGCAATTACAAATCCAACTCGTACAATTTCTTCAATCAAACGTTTCATGGGACAACGTTTTTCAGAAATTGGAAAAGAATTAGAATTGACTTCTTACACAGTTGAAAAAGGAGCTAATGACACTATTCGTGTAAACATCGAAGGTCGTCAATATACACCTCAAGAAATCTCTGCAATGGTACTTCAGAAAATGAAGAAAACAGCAGAAGCATTCTTAGGAGATGAAGTAACAGAAGCAGTTGTAACTGTTCCTGCTTATTTTAATGATTCACAACGTCAAGCAACGAAAGAAGCGGGTGAAATCGCAGGTTTGACTATCAAACGTATTATCAATGAGCCAACAGCAGCAGCTTTAGCTTACGGTTTAGATAAGCGTGATAAAGATGCAACGATTGCAGTTTATGACCTTGGTGGAGGAACATTTGATATTTCTATCTTAGAATTAG
>CAZEOC010000210.1:0-6975 GCA_964513525.1 uncultured Saprospiraceae bacterium
TCACGGTAAAACCTGCTGGAGAATGGAATAAGGTTCGTATTATTAATAATAACGGAAAAGTAGAACATTGGCTAAATGGTCGAAAAGTCGTAGAATATAAATGGAACAGCGAAGAGTGGAAAACGATGTTGAATGCTTCTAAATTCAAAGATTGGGAAGATTTTGCGAAAACAAAAACTGGTCATATAGCTTTACAAGACCATGGTGATTTGGTTTGGTTTAGAAATGTGAAGATTAAAACAATTGAAAATTGATAATGAAGAATTGAAAAGGTCGAACGTTTTTTAGCGTTCGACCTTTTTAGATTTTAGAAAAAATGTTGTAACAACTCCAAATCATTTTTATCAATTTTTAATAATTTTAAATCATTCGTATTATCATTAAATCATTTTTTCTATTTCTACCCAATAAATTAAAATCCTTTATTTTAAATGAAAAACACCTAAATTTATTAGGTGGAAATTACTAAAAGTAATTTTCTTCTATTAGATTGGTCTTTATTAAATACAAAAAGCTTTTTCTAAAAATAATTTTTTCTTAAAATCAATCAACATGAAACATTCAATCTTATTCATCAGCTTACTAATTCCATTCTCCATTTCCGCTCAATTCGGAGAACCAATTTACGAAATAGATTTCTCCAAAGTAGATTCTGTTTCAATGATGGAATATGGTGCTGGTTCAAAACCGTTTCCGAAGCCAAGACCTTTTCCGAAAAACTCTGATATAGATTCTTTAAAAAAAGTAAGAACCATAGAACGAGAAAAATTATTGGACAAAAGATGGCCTAATAAAAAAGTAGGTCGAGATATGCTTAGACCACCAGGAACACAAACAATTATTAATAAAAATGGACTTTATTATCCAAATGTTAAATGGAATACCTATCGTAGTTTTCCGAAAGATTCTGTTTTGAATATTTTGGGGATTTTGAATTGTGATTTGCATGAAATCATTAATGAATATAGAGTTATGGATACTATATTTTTAGTAGATGGCTCTATAAAAATAGATACGTCATTAATTCAATCTTATAATTATCATAGTGCTGGTTCAATGTGTTTCGCTCCTGGTTTTGGAATTGTTTTATGGTCAAAAGGGGAAATTTTGCAGTTGTATTCTATTTGTTTTGGTTGTAGTAGAACAGCAGTTGGTTATAAAGACAGGAATAAAGCAGGTTATTATCATTATCAACGATGTATAGATTTAGAATATTTGAAGTCTGAATTGAAAGAAATGGGATATTTGAAACCAAAAGAAAAAAAGGTTGATGACAAATAATTTTAAATCATTCGTATTATCATTAAATCATTTTTTCTATTTCTACCCAATAAATTAAAATCCTTTATTTTAAATGAAAAATACCTAAATCTATTAGGTGGAAATTACTAAAAGTAATTTTCTCCTATTAGATTGGTCTTTATTAAATACAAAAAGCTTTTTCCCTCAACAAACCCATTTCTCAATAGTATTTAATTCTATTCACTTCAACTCCTACCCTATTCACACAAATATAAATCGTTAATAATCAATCGATTAAATAATTATTTCAAAAAAAATCATTTTTTTTAAAGTAATTCTCTCACTGCTTCGTCTTCCTTAATACAACACGCAATTAGTAATTAAAACATAAACGAAAATTGCGATTCATTCACAATTAAAAAATAGAAAAAGCATGAGACCTTTTAAAATGTTTTTCGGAATAGCGATAGCGATTATAGTATTTGGTTTTGTAATTAGAGTAGCCTTTGCTGCTTTTGTCTTCGCAGCCGTAATGAGTATTGTTTATGCCATCTTCCGTAGAGTCAAAGATTTTATCACTTACGATAGTTATGGCGAACCGTATAGTCAAAAACGTCAATTTCAACCAAGAATGCAGCGTCAAGCGTACCACGAAGTTGAGCCTTTATTTTTTGAACAAGCTCAGCATCAAACAATGAAAAGTAAAGCTCAATTTGTTGAGATTTATTAAGCATAAATAATTTTATAAAATTAAAAAACAAAAAAATGTATAACAGAAAAGCATATTATAACAACGCTTGTCACACACAAGCAAACAGATTTGGCGGACAAGGAGAACATCCAATGAAAAAAAAGTGGAAAGAAAAAATGAATGCAAAATTCAATCGTCCGCCAGTCAATGTTCGAGAAACGGATAATAGTTATGAATTGTATTTATTCGCTCCAGGCTACGAAAAAAGTGATTTTTCAATTGGAGTCACGGATAATATTCTAAATATTTCGGTTGCTGATAAAAAACAAGATTCAGAAGGCAATTGGAAACGTCAAGAATATACGGCACAGGGTTTTGTTCGTCAGTTTGAATTGAACGAAAAAACAGATACTGCTTCCATTGCAGCAACTTACAAAAATGGTGTTTTGATTCTAAGTCTTCCAAAGTTAGAAGGTTTTGAAACGACCCGAAAAGATATTGAAGTAGATTAGTAGAATTTCGTTTTGAGTTGATAGTTGAGTCCAATGGATATTATTCCGTTGGGCTTTTTTTATGATTAGTCAGCTTAATCCAATCTTGATAATAAATATAAAACCGAACTAACGAATTAAATAAACATCTCTACTAATAATCAAACTTACCTTTTGTTAATCAACACATTATGAATAAATACCCTTTGGTTCAGTTTCATATTTTAATAAGATTTTTTTTGATTAAAAATAGAGAAAAGGCATGACATATATCAGAATCTTTAATATATTTGTGTAGTTTTACTATGTCACCAGCCAAACCCTAAATGCTTAAATTAAAATAACAACAATAACAGTTTTAATTACTTTCTCTTATGCGAGCTTTTTTATCATTTATTACAAACCTTGGAATAGAACATGCTAATTCCAAAATAGATATTTTTAATCAACGAATACTTAATCAATATTCCTTCCTTTCAATGGTACTTTTAATCTGTTATACGATTATAGGTGCTTTTATTCCTGGACTATTGAATGCATATACTGTTTTAGCATTTGGAATATGTCTTTTGATGGAAGGCTTGGTTTTATATTTAAATTATTCAGGTCGATTCAAAATATCTTTGGGAATTTATATTTATTACTCGCCAGTTATGTTTTGTGGACTTACATTAATGTATGGTTTAAAGACTTCTATTTTTGTTTTTTTCCTTTCCTCTGTTTTATTAGCCGTGATGAATAGTAAAAAACACAAAAATCGAATGTATGATGTGGCTTGGTGTTTTTTATGGATATTACTTGGTATTTGGGGTTCATACTACTCAGGTACTCCATTTGCGCATGAGTTTTTACCTATCGAAGATTTATTAATGACGACTGTTTTTCTCGTTTGTATCACTTATTATTTATATGCTTTCTTTACAGAATATTTATCTATTTTGAATAAATTAAGTGTTATGAATAGAGAGTTAGCAGGCAAAAATAAAGAATTAGAAGATTTTGCTAATATTGTTTCTCATGATTTGAAAGCGCCATTGAGAGGCGTAAGTTACTTAGCATATACAATCCAAAGAGAGAATAAAGATGTTTTAGAAGAAAAGAGTTTAGACTTATTGACTTTGCTACAAGATAGAGTGATGTTAATGGGAAATTTGATTGATGGCGTACTTCGATATTCTAAAATTAGTTCTATAAAAGAAAGTCGACAAGCTTTGGTATTAAGTCAAATTGTTCCTGATGTTGTAGATTTTTTAGCGCCGCCAGCAAACTTCGAAATTACCATTGCTGATAATCTTCCAACTATCGAAAACGAACCGACTAAAATCCGTCAAGTCTTTCAAAACTTCATTAGTAATTCTATTAAATATAACGATAAAGAAACAGGAAAAATTGAAATCAGTAGTAAGGTCAATGGCGATTTTTATGAGTTTTGTATCGCTGATAATGGTCCTGGAATTCCTGAAAGGTTTCATGATACTATTTTTCAAATATTTAAAACAGGTGCACAAACTCAATCTAAAAATAGTACAGGCGTTGGCTTGTCCATTATCAAAAAAATTATCCATAAAAATGATGGGAAACTTTGGTTAGAATCCGAAGTAGGAAAAGGAACAAAATTCTTTTTCACACTGCCAATTGCAGCTTAAGTAAGTACTTAGACAAATTTAACTTTAAAGACCTTACAGCTTTTGAAAATCTGTTAGGTCTGATAATCAATCAATTATAACTGAAAAAATATTTTATCTAAGTGTTTAATAGTAAGACAACTTAAATACAAAAAAGCAATTTCGAGGTTTTCGAAATTGCTTTTTTAATCATCTTATTTCCATCGCTCAATTTTTATTATACATTCGTTTTAGGAAATCGTTTTTTATAAAAAACGATTAAAGATATACCGATTATAGAAGGTAAAAGCCAAGGTATCAAAACCCAATATCCAATCATATATTTTGATATAAATTCATAACCAGCAATGGTTAGAAAGCCTGTATAAGCCGCTACTCCACTAAAAAGCATTCCTTCAAAATGTCCTTGTATTTTATCAACTTTTGTAGAAGTACTGGTCAAATCTCTCCAAGCGTCTATACCTGCAAAAATGCCAAGTACTCCAAAAACAACCATTAAAAGAGCAACCGATTTGTCTTCTAAATATGTCGAATAAATCAGCATAAATATGCCATAAACAAAAAGAATTAATTTTAAAACGACGTGATAATATTTGAGTTCTTGAGGTGAATATCGGTTTGGTTGCAAAATAGCAGTTCCGTACCAAATAGGACGAGCCGCTAAAAACACTAAAAAGCCTAAAAATATAGCGGCATCTACTATACCTACATAGTATTTATGAATAGCTAAAACTATCCCCGAAAAAATAACAATCCACATTAATAAAATGTAAGCTTTGCCCGCTTTTCGATGTTGTTTCCCACCTTTTTTGGTTAAAATAGGTATCCAAAATAAAATAATACTGCCAATCCCAGCAATGACATGAAAGAGTAAAGCTAAATCTGCTACCTTTTCAAAAATGGTTGTTAAAGCCATAAATATTATTTTTTTGATTTTGAATCGTATTGTTCTACTTACGAAAATGTATTCGAATTGGTAATTAAATAATATTTCTGACAATCTCTAACCTTTTCCAGAAATATTACACTAAGTCAATTCTCTAAATTATTAAAATATTCATTAAATTCACTTATTCAAAATAAAACAATTCATCCATGCCACAATCTTTATCTAAAGTCTATGTCCATATTGTATTTAGTACTAAACATCGTCAAAATTTCATAGACGAAAATATCGAGGCACGATTATTCGCTTACCTCGGTCAAGCTTGTAAGAATCAAAAATGTAATCCTATACAAGTTGGTGGCTATCGAAATCATGTTCATATTTTATGCACCTTATCTCGAACAATTACTCAAGCTAAACTATTAGAAGAAATCAAAAAGACATCGTCAAAATGGATGAAATTACAAGGTGATGCATACCGAAATTTTTATTGGCAAGATGGTTACGGTATTTTTTCTGTGAATCATCATAAAATCGAAATGGTCAAAAATTACATTATTAATCAAAAATCACATCACGAAAAACGAAATTTTAAAACGGAATTTCGGTCGTTTTTGGAACATTATAAAATTGAATATGATGAACGGTATGTTTGGGATTGATAACATTGGGTAAAACCCAATGTTGATGTTGAAACCCCGTTGGGGTTTTATACAATACTCCAACGGAGTTCAATCAATAGCATCGGGCAACGGCCGATGTTTTCGTTGGTATAATATCCAGTGTTTGCATCACATATATTATGATATTTAGTTTCTACGATTTTCACGTTTTAGTTTTCTTCATTATCGTTTTGATAGAATAACAACATCATTCTCAATAATTAATATTTCTCCTTCAAATATTAATTCATCTAAATTATCTGAAGATCTGTGTCCATCAATCTCAAATCTAAATTGTGTTCTAATACCAATAGGCATAGTTAATACTAAATCAGTTTTATCTAATGATAAGTTTGAAAAATCGTCAAGCATTTCCTCTGAATCTGAAAATGATTTATTTGGTAAAAGTTCATAGAACCTTCCACCTCTTATTAAACATCCAATTCCTGGATGACTATTTGGATAATACATAGTATCATTCATTTCAAAGATATATTGATTATAATGTGGACAATCACTTGTCGCAAAAAGCAAAGTATCCTCTGAAATATTTGTAATCGTATAATGAAGAAAATAATTCGTGTATTTATGTCCTTTATTATTAATTTTCCTAATCTCAAAGGAATCTACTTCCAATAGAAATAATTCATTGATATTAATGTCAGGAAAATCTACTTGTCCAAAAATAGTTGAAAAACCTAAACTAATAAAGCTAATTAATAAGAGTGTTTGTTTCATGTTGATTGTCGTTTTGAGTAAGTTAATTAAATAGTCTTTACAAGTTAAGATATTTAAAACATGAAATCAAAAAAGCGACTCCAGAAAAATCTTCCAAAGTCGCTCTCAATATTGTTCTAACAGTGCAAAGGCAATGCCGTTTGCCCTACATACATCATTTATAATTCATCATTCACTTACTCTGCCATTTCCTTAAAGAAAGCAACAAATTCCTCAATCGTCATACTTCCCTTATCGCCATCGCCTTGGACCCGAACAGAAACTTTACCATCAGCTGCTTCTTGTTCTCCAACAATTAGCATTAACGGAATACGTTTCACTTCTGCATCACGGATTTTACGACCAATTTTTTCGCTTCTATCGTCAATAAAACCACGAATATCGTGTGCCGCTAAAGTATTTTCTACCTCTTTTGCATAATCAGAAAAGCGGTCAGAAATTGGCAAGATTGCATATTGTTCTGGTGTCAACCAAAGTGGGAATTTACCATTACAATGTTCAATCAAAACACCGATAAAACGCTCCATCGAACCAAACGGTGCACGGTGAATCATCACAGGTCGGTGTGTTTGATTATCCGAACCGATGTATTCCAACTCAAAACGCTCTGGTAAATTATAATCTACCTGAATCGTTCCCA
>CAZEOC010000211.1:0-4366 GCA_964513525.1 uncultured Saprospiraceae bacterium
TGGAAATGCAGCCTTTAACTGGGGTTGGCTTCTCCGCACCGACAGCTTCGGCTGTATCGTACCGGGTTGTGAACTCTTAGATAATACAGATAATATAAAAGTGCTTTTTGATAATGAAGTCACCGTTTTTCCAAATCCTATTAGTAAAACTTCGGGCGTGGTGAATTTTCGATTTGATAAACCGATAGATGAAAAAGTAGTGATACGGATGTATTCGGGTTTGGGGCAGTTGGTCGGTGAAACGACTGTGAATTATTCGACTGATGCAACAATCAAGGTTTCTGATTGGCAGAGTGGTATGTATTTTTATGGCGTTTATGTGGAAGGGCAATTGGTGAAGCAAGGACAGATTTTGGTTGGCGAGTGATAATGAAATTTCAATTTTTTCGGGAATGATGAATAACTAATAATTGAAAATGAAATTATAATGTTCTTCGGAAGAAACTTGATTAAAAAACCTGTCAGATTGATGAAATCTGACAGGTTTTAATTTTTAAAAAGGTCCTCGTCTTCTTCTATCGTCTTCTTTCTTTTCTGGTGCTTTTCCGAAATGACGAATATCATAAGTAAAGGTAAGCATCAAATAACGTTGCAAAACAACAGTTTCAATATCTTCAATATATGCATTGGTAATATTTCTGGAAATACTGGTGTTTTGGTTTAATAAATCGAAAACTGTCAAGCGTAAATCTCCTCGATTATCTTTTAAGAATTTCTTACCCAAACTCATATTCCATAAGACGTAATTTTGATTAAATCCGTCTGTTAAACCATCATAATAATTGTGCGCAACTTCTGTTCTGAAAACCCAATTTTTTCCAAAAATCAAGTTTAAAGTTCCTGTCGTTACTTGATTAAAATATTGTGTATTGACAAAGTTTTCTGCGGTATTTGTAGAGTTATTAATATTAGAAGTTGAAGTAATTGTGAAATCAACTTTTTCGCTAATATTACTACTTAATGTAATTCCAATTCCTGCAGTTGTTGTGTTTGATAGATTTTCAACATTATTCACCAAACCTGGTTGAGAGGTATATGCACCCGAAAGATTGAAATTCAAATTAGATTTAATTGCTTTAATCGGAAATCCATAAGTGACAAAAGCATTCGTTTTCCAATAGTTACTAAAATTCAATGGTTTGGTGAGTTGTCCACCTTTTGCTAAGGTGATTTCTTGCGTAATCATCGTATCAATATTCGCAATAAAAACATTATTACCAATAAAATCTTGGCGATATTCGCCATTTAAAGCTGCATAGAAAATCGAAGATTTTTCTGTATTTGTTTTATTATAACGGAAGTTTAAACGATGTCTAACTTCTTGGTCTAAATTCGGATTTCCAGTCGTTAATTGTAATGGATTACTATTGTCAATCACATTCTGTAATTGCGTGATTGATGGCGGATTCGTATTCACACGATAGAAAAATCGTAAATTTTCTGTTTTAGAAATTCGGTATCTCGCCATTGCAAAAGGTACGATATTGAAGAAACTTCTATTAATATCATCTACAAAAGGGTACAATAAAGCATTCGTCAATTCTGACCATTGAAAACCAACTCCAGCGACAGCAGATAAGCCACTTCTTCGTTCGCCATATCGAATGCCTAAACCTGCTTTTTGTGTGAAATAATCACTTACAAATTCATTAGAAAGTGGTGTGTTTAAATTGGTGTAATTATTTTGATTTTCGTCAAAATCATAGGTTTTGGTATCTGCATTTGTACGTTGCAATGAAGCGGTATAATCTAAATATAAGACACTTTTTCGACTCAAAGGCTCTGTGTACATCATTCTTGCAGAAGCGTTCCAACCATCATTATTCAAATTAGAAAGTTGGTCTAAAGTATCGGATAATTCTGGACGAGTGAAATAAGAATTCTCTGAATAGAAATTACTTTCTCCGTCGCTTTCATTATAACCCGAGTTCAGAGAAATAGAAAAACTACGTCCTCGTTTCTCGAAACGTTGTCGATAAGATGCTCGACCGCTAAAATTTAAAGCGGTTAAATCAGAACTGAAATCGTAATTCGTTAAATTTAAAATGTTGCTTGACGCAATGTTTTGACCGAAGATACTTTGTGTTCCTTCATTTTGCTGAATACTTAAACGAGGTTCAATCGTTAATCTTTTATATTTATCAAATTTATATTCTAATCGAAAATTTAAGCGATGATTGATATTTCTGCTGTATGAAGAATCTAATTCAGTGTATGTTTGATTAAAATCTGCGGCATCGTCTAAGAAAGTTCTTGTTAGTTGTTGTTTTGCATTATTATCTGATAGATTTAGAAAGTAACTACCTGAAACTTCCATTTTTTCGCCCCATTCATCTGTATAATTCACCCCAAAAGCATTTGTTGTCGTAATACCATTTTGAGCATTCACCAAAAAGTCATTAGTGCCTCCACCTCTTCTTCCGCCGCCTCGACGACCTCTTCCTGACGAACCCAAAACGCCTAATAAATCATCACTTGAGAAGTTTTGATTATTAATATTATTCGTTTGTGCGATAATTGAAATGCGTTGGTCACCATTAAAAATATTAATATTTCCACCAGCTTGATAGCGGTTTTCATAACCGTAACCAGCGTACACCTTCCCAAATTCACCACTTCGCATATTTGGTTTAGTAACAATATTAATGGTTTTGGTTGTTTGTCCATCGCTTACGCCAGTGAGTTGTGCTTGTTCACTTTCTTTATCAAAAACTTGAATTTTTTGAATGACTTCAGCAGGCAAAGTTTTCAATGCAGCATTGGGGTCATTTCCAAAAAATGGTTTTCCATCGACCAAAACTTCTTTTACTTCTTCGCCTTGCGCATTTATTTTTCCATTATTAACGGTTACACCAGGCATTTTTTTAATTAAATCTTCTGCTGTTGCATCGGGATTTGTTTTATAAGCATTGGAATTATATTCTGTGGTGTCTCCAGTTTGAACGGCAGCAACGGTTTGTTCTACGATTTCTACTTCGCCCAAAGTTACCTCATCAACGGTCAATTGAATTGTTCCTAAGTTCACATTTCCACGAACTCTAACTGGTTGATAAAAAGTCTTATAACCAATATAAGAAACCTTTAAAGTGTACGCACCTTGAGGCATATTTGGAAGTGTAAATTCTCCATTAGTATTGGTTACTCTTGCTCTGAATAAGCTATCAGATTTTGTTCCTAAAATAACATTTGCACCGATTACTGGTGTATTACTTTCAAGGATTTTCCCTGAAACTGTATAGGTTTGTGCAAATATTCCAATTGAAATAAAGCTAAATATCAGTGTAAATATAGTTTTCATATTCTAAGCTGTCTTTATAAAACGCTATCTAAAAAGGCAAATTTTAAGTACTTGGATAATTGTGTTCAGGTACTTAAGTGTTTTGACATTTTGATTTTCGGAAAAAGTCGAAAGATTTTTAAATTTTTTCAACTTTTGAATAATACCAATAAAAAAACGAATTACAAATTATTAAATAATTCGTAATCCGTTTTTTAGTAAGAGAAAGTATGATTATTGATTATCAATTTCTTCTTCTACTTCTTTTTTAGCCTTTTTAGCTTTTTTGCCCTTCTTACCTTTCTTTCCTTTTTTACCCTTCTTGCCTTTACGTTCTTCCAACATTACATCGAAATTTGTAATTTGTTCTGGCGTCAAAACGGCTCTAATTTCTTTTTCTTGAGCATCACGAGAAGCTTTCATCTTAGCACGCATATCTTCTCTATCTATTTCATTTCCTGCTTCTCTTTCTGCACGAACTGCGTCACGCATTGTTTTTGCTTTTTGAGCATAAGTTAAGTTGATAGCACTTATTTTTTTTGTTTGTGAATCACTTAAACCTAATTTCTCTTGCAAACGAGCAGTTTCTTTTTCTACACGTTCTTCAATATTTCCACCTCTTTCACCTCTTCCGCCTTGAGGTTGTGCATTCATAAAAGCAACAGTTAATACCATTGCGAACGTCATTAAAATAGTTTTTCCTGAAAATTTCATAATTACTTTTTTATTAATATTTATTTTGATGTTTCAAATTTAATGAATTGTTCATCCATTACTTATGGTTTTTAGACGACATGAAATTCAAAAAGATTACTTTTCAAATAAATCTTTTACTAAAAAATACATAAACAACGTATTTGGTAGGATGAACGACATTTAGAACGCCAATAAAATCGTTTACTTTTTTCAATCTATTTTATTGACGTTCTTTATTGTTCCTAATCTATTGTTTATTAATTATTCACTTTTTTCTTTCCACCTTTTTTACCCTTTTTCGCTTTATGTTCTTTGATGATTGCATCAAATTTAGTTGTTTGTTCTGGTGTTAATATCGCTTTGATATCAGTGGTTTGTGCTTCACGAATGGTT
>CAZEOC010000211.1:4466-6946 GCA_964513525.1 uncultured Saprospiraceae bacterium
AACTAAGGGTTTTAATTTGATTTGTTTGTGTATCATTCAAACCTAATTCTTGTTGCAAGCGATTAGTTTTTTTTCCTACACGTTCTTCGATACTTTTTCCTTTGTTTTTTCCATCTTTGGATTGAGCGTTTACTAATGTAATAGTCGAAATCATCGCAACTATCATTAGCATCATTTTGACTGAAAATTTCATAGCTTTTGTTTTTATTATATAATTTTTGTTTTTCAATTTTTTGATGAATTTGTAAATGTATTCTTCATCAATTACGGTTCTTTGACTACCTGAAAACTCAAAAGATTAATATGAAATTTGAAGATTTACTCCAAAGTATATCAACGACAAAATTTCGCTTATCAACGACATTATTGGCTTAGTAAACAATTAATTGATTTTCTTAATATTATAGATTGGTGTTAATTTAGTTATGAGTTATAAGCATATTAGCGTTCAGTAGGGAAGTAGAGAATAAAGCTGAACTTGTTCTAATTACTATATTAAATGATATAATTTAGGTTCAATGATTGGTGAGCGCAACTATTGGCGAAAGCCTTTTGTATCAGTATTTTTTAATTTATTAATTCTGGAAAGTACTTAATAGTGTGAAAATATTGGACAAAAAAAATAGTCAAACCACATTGTGATTTGACTATTTTTTAAAAATTCTAAGTTAATTATGCACCTGCTAATAAGCGAATGTTCTGAATAATAATATCAATTTCTGGTGGATAATCCACGTATTTTCCACGTCTTCCATCTTGACCATAAATTGTGATAACAACAACTTTTCTTTTGTTTCCGTGACGAACAACTAAAGTTAATGGTACTGGAGTTGGTTTATCTTTTTTACGACGTAAACAGTTACCGTCTGTACAATCGTAAGTTTTATCTAATTCAAAATATCCTTTTTTCTCAATGAATTCGATTAACTTTTCCATGTCTTCACGAGAAATATCTTTAGTAGATTTCGTTAAACCTTTTTGCATTGTTTCGATTTCACGAATCAAACGAC
The DNA here is from genome assembly GCA_964513525.1 of uncultured Saprospiraceae bacterium. Classification (GTDB taxonomy): domain Bacteria; phylum Bacteroidota; class Bacteroidia; order Chitinophagales; family Saprospiraceae; genus CAWVWD01. The sequence continues at coordinate 5,477 of CAZEOC010000211.1, forward strand.
CATTTGGTTTAATGTGAATATAATCTTTTAAAACAGGGTCAATTCCACCAAAATATCCGCCACCAACTAATTGAATTTCAATTGAAGGAGGTGCAACTGGCGTAATGTCATCCATTTTCTTTTTCTCTTTCGTCTTTTTCTTTGGCGCTTCTTCTGCTACTGTTCCTTCGATATCTGCAAAACCTTCGATATCTAATTCTTCCCCATCAAAAAAGCCACTTTCGTCTTTTGATGCATCTACAAAAACATAACGGAAAGTTCCTTTTCCTATTTTGAATTCTAATTCTAAATTCTTTTTATCAATCTTTAAAACTTTCCACCAACTCATATTTCGGAACTGGAAATAAACTTCACTTCCTTTGGCATCAATTAACCAATTTCCTTTTTCTAAAGTACCGTTTAAATATGTTTGATATGTGAAATCATATTGGAAATAAACAAAGAATTCATAACCTTCATTGGCTTCATGTATTACAGTCTCAGATTCAGGGTGATAGGTTTTTACATATTTCCACCTTGTTTCCATAAACATGTTTTCGTCTATTTTAGGAAGTGTTTGTTCACTTTTTTGTTTGCTTTGAGCTAATAGTGTAGTAGGCACAAATGTCATGAAGAACATTGCTGCTAATAAAGTTAATCTTAGAATTGATGTAATTTTAAACATGATTACATTTATTTATTATGTTATAAATCGTTTGATTTTTTAATAATTGTATTGCTATAATATGTAGTTTGACAAAAAACTTGCCATAATAAAAATGAAAGCTTATAATTCCTTCATTTTTAGCTAAGTTACTAATAATAATTATTTATATATGTAAAACGTGACATATTAAAAAAGGTCACAGCTAAATTTAAATTAGCTGTGACCTTTGATAATTCTATATTGTTATAGAAATTTTATTTCAAGTAAAATTCGGAAGAAAAAATTATAATAAATATTATAAATTTTACTAATATATAGTTGTGTTTAATATTTATCCTTAGTTTTTTTATTAATTAGATACTGATTTGTTGTGCTTCTAAATGGTTCATAATATCTTCTAAGTGTTTTCTTGTATTTGCTAAACGAGGAACTTTACTTTGACTTCCATAATTACCTTTTGACTTTAGCCAACTATTGAATGTTCCTTGAGGAACATGATTTACTTTTAACTGTTCCAGAGCCATTCCTTTATAACGCTTAGCAGCATAATCAGAATTTACAGTTTGTAGATTTGAATCTAAAACTTGCTCAAAGATTGCTAAATCAATTGGTGCTTCATCGAATTCGATTATCCATTCATGTCCTCCTTTGCCTATTCCATCTTCACCAAAAAATATTGGAGCAACGGTATAATCTCGTACTAAAACATTTAATTGTGCGGATGTTTTGGCAATGGCTTCATCTGTATTAGAAACCATGACTTCTTCACCGAAAACATTAATAAAGTGTTTTGTTCTGCCAGTAATTTGGATTTTGTAAGGTTT
>CAZEOC010000212.1:0-6945 GCA_964513525.1 uncultured Saprospiraceae bacterium
ATAGCCGTAGTTACGGACTTATTTTTTGAGGAAAAGTTGGTAAAAAAGAAGCCGACATAAAAGTCTAATTAATTATGTCCAAGCACTTATACCTGTGTATAATGCAGGTATTTTTTCTATACGATTTATAAAATATGATTTTAGAAATCAAGCAAGTTATATTATCATTTTTTAAAGAAGTATAACAAAACAATAATTCATCCCGACTTTTGAGGTTAGAATACTTGTTTAACTATGTTCAGGTATTTAGCAGAAAAAGGGTTTCGATATGATATCGAAACCCTTTTTCTATTAATTCTAATTGTAAATTGATAAAAGCTTAACAAGCAATTTTACCAACTCGTCTTTCATGCCTACCACCTTCAAATTCTGCATTTAAAAAAGCTTCTACCATTTTTAATGCTAAATCTTCCGATACAAAACGTACTGGGATAGAAATCATATTTGCATCATTATGCTGACGTGCTAATGCTGCTAAATCTTCATTCCAACATAAAGCTGCTCTAATTCCTTGATGTTTATTCGCAGTCATAGAAACACCGTTTCCGCTACCACAAAGTAAAATACCGAATCTAGCGTCGCCTTTTTCTACTATTTCTGCGGCAGGATGAACAAAATCGGCATAATCTACAGAATCTTCGGAATAAGTTCCAAAGTCTTTAACTTCAATGTTTTTTGATTTTAGTAAATCAATAATAGGTTGCTTATACGCAATACCTGCATGGTCACAGCCAATTGATATTTTCATGTACTGAATACTGATTACTGGTTACTTGATACTGGAAAACCACTATTTAATAACCAAAGTTATTAATAAGAAAAGGGCAGCAATCCGCTACCCTTTTCTTTATGTTATTTGTATTACTATTATCAATTTTATTTCATCAATTTCCATTAACAATAAAATAATTTAGTAATAAGACAATATAATTTAATTTGGAATATTCTGAACTGGTAAATTATTACCTAAAATAGAATTCACTTCATTCTTCAATTCTTCATCAGTTGATGTCGCAATAATTTGCGTTAATTGTGAAATTCCACCTTCGATTCCTTGACGTTCATTTTTGAAAGAAGAAACTGCATTTGCTTGAGATAAAGAATTATAGAAATTCATTCTATCTGCAAATTCTGTAGCTAAAGTCAAAATGTTTTCTTTTCCTCGTCCTAAATCTCCTGCTTGTTGATATACTCTAATCAAAGGAATCGTTTGTTGGTCAAACGGGAAATTCATATTTGGATAAACTTCCAAACATTTATCTGCAATATCCATTGCACGTTCCTTATCTCCTTGTTCGATTAATTTCGTCGCTAAACGAATCATTGCACCACGCATAGAATAGACACTCGGTGCATAACTTCTATCTACAAACAATTGTTCTTTATCAAAATTACCCCAACGGAATTTATTCATGATATTATTATACATAGAATCAACAGAAATACGTCCACTTCCTAAGAAACCAAAACGCCCATCGCTTGGTGTTTTTACAGGAATTAAACGGAAACCCATTCCTTCTAACTGTGTATAATCTGCTAAACCTAATAATTTTTCAGGACGACAAGTCACAGAAAAATAAATTGGACGATTCCATTGATTAGAAGCAATAATATCCATAATTGCAATCTCATCTTTCTGAATCGCATCCTTATTAAGTGTGAAATTAATCGCACTTACAATTCTACCAGTATCAGAAGGATTTACTGTTCCATTTGCTAATACTTTATTTTTATCAACAGGAATAGAAATATTTTTAGTTGGTAAATAAGTTATTTGACCATTTCTGGAAGCAGTTTGATCTTTACCCATGAATTCTACAACCTTACTAATATCACTATATCCTTTAAATGCATTATTTTTTGCATAACGAATATAGTTTCTTGGATAACCAGTATAGGCTTTTTCTGAAATCATCATTTCAATCTTCGGAGAAGTATTGATTTGACGGCGTAATTGCTCGATATACCAATCTACAGCTAATAAACTCAAATTAACTACACGTACATCTGTACGAATATTTTCTACCTCTTGTGCATACCAAAGTGGATAAGTATCATTATCACCATGTGTAAAAATAATTGCATTTGGTTCACAAGTTTCTAAGAAGTTTACAGCATAATCTCTCGCACCTGTATGTTCTGCACGACTATGATCATCCCAGTTTTGGTTTGCCATAATCACTGGAGCGGTTAATACTAAACCAGTTCCTAAAACAGCAGCAATAAGTGCAGGAACGCCTTTATCGCTTAACAATTTATAAATTCCGACTACGCCCATTCCTATCCAAATACAGAAAGTCAGCATGGAGCCTGCGAGTACGTAATCTCGTTCTCGAGGTTCATTTGGTGGCTGATTGGAATAAACAATAATCGCTAAACCAGTCATTAAAAATAAAGCCAATACTGCTGTTGCTTCATTTTTTCGACTCATAAAGTGGAAAATCAAACCTATCAAACCAAAAATCAATGGTAAGAAATAATATTTATTTCGACCTTGATGTTCCTTAATATATCTTGGTAATTCATCTTGATTATATAATCGAGCTTCGTCAATCGCTTTTATTCCAGACATCCAATGTCCACGCGTAACATCTTGCGGATAAAACCCTTGATCTCCATTCTGTCGACCAACAAAATTCCACATAAAGTATCGCCAATACATCCAGCTAATCTGATACTTAAAGAAGAAACTAATATTATCCGCCATCGTCGGAGTACCTTGTACTCCATCCATCCATGCACGGTGTTGCTGTTTTCTATCGTAATGTCCGATACGAGGGAACAACATATTATCTTGTGGATTATACTTATAACTAATCTTTCTGTCCGTAACTTCGTATTTTCCATCTACATATCCATATCTATCTTCAATATCTTGTCCAATCGGTTGAGCATCGAAGTGTGGCCCATATAATAATGGTCTATCTCCATATTGCTCACGATTCAAATAAGAAACCAAACTATAAACATCACTTGGATCATTCATATTGATTGGTGTATTCGCATTGGCACGCAAAACAATCATTCCATAAGTAGAAAATCCTAAAATTACCATTGCAAATGCAACTATAGCTTTCTGAAGATTCGGACTAACTTTTTTATGAGAATAATTTACACCATAAGCAACTGCTCCTAATAATAAAGTTACAAAGAAAAGGAAACCACTATACGGTGGTAAACCTAAATCGTTTACAAAGAATTTATCAAAGCCAGCACCAATTCCTGGTAATTTCAAAATCACAATTCCTTGTACTAATACTAATGCCGCAACACCAGCTGCTGCACCAATTAAAATTCTTCCAAAACTTGCGTTTTCTTTCTTTTTTAATACGTATAAAATACCAATTAATGGGAAAGTTAATAAACTCAAAAGGTGAACTCCAATTGATAAACCAGCCATATAAGCTGCAAAAACTAACCAACGATCAGAATTTGATTCATCCGGTAAGCTATACCATTTGAAACCTGCCCACATTACTAAAGTGGTAAAGAAGGTTGACATTGCATAAACCTCACCTTCTACCGCAGAGAACCAAACCGATGTAGCAAAAGTTGCTGTCAAACCAGCAGCTATACCTGCACCTAAAACAGCAATTGTTTGTCCATTTGTTAATTTTTCAGCATGACGACCAACTAAAGCTAAACGTGCTAAAATCGTTGTACTCCAAAAAACAAATAAAACTGCAAAAGCAGTACAAATGCCTGACATGATATTTACTGCATAAGCAATATTCTCAGGATGTGCAGCTGTATCTGTAAATACCTCCGCTAAAAAAGTAAACATTCGTCCGACCATCAAGAACAAAGGTGCTCCTGGTGGGTGAACTACCTGTAATTTGTGTGCTCCAGCAATAAATTCTCCACAATCCCAAAGACTTCCTGTGGTTTCAGCAGTCATAATGTAAACGATAGCTGCAACAGCAAAAACTGCCCAACCTACTACATTATTTAAAAACTTAAATGATTTCATTTATTATCAATTATGAACTATGAATTATGAACTATTGACCTTCAATCTTAAGAAATTCCGTCAGATAGTTTATAGTTTATACTTTACAGTTTAGAAATTTTTGTGCAAAAATAATAAAATGTGTAGCATTTCTAAGATTGTTTAGTGGTTTAAGCCCTTTTTAATTTTAATCCGTTGAAAATTAACACAACATAGACAAGTACACGGAATCTTATTATTCGTTCAGAACGAAAATATCTTTTCCCATTTTACCAATAAAAATTACTTATAATTAAATATTGGAACAAAAATTTAAAAAAATCAAAAAATTGATGAAAAAATCAATAAAAAAAATTGATATTTGTAGTATAAAGTCGAAATTTAACGAACTTTTTAATTGAAAATCAATTTATATTATTGTTATTGAAATCATTAATAATCAATTAGTTACTATTTCAATAACTATTATTTAATAAAATCTAATAAAGTATTGGCAAGAAGAAATAACCGAAACAGAAATTTTAAAAGACGTAATGAGCCGGAACATAAAATTAATCATCGAATTCGAGCTACCGAAGTACGTTTAGTTGGGAATAATTTTGAAAAGATTTCAAAAAAATATGGACAACCTGTAGAAACAGGGATTTATCCAACAAAACAGGCTTTAGCAATTGCTCAAGCTATAGAGATGGATTTAGTTGAAATCTCTGGAAAAGCAACTCCTCCAGTTGTAAAAATCGTTGAATATAGTAAGTTTCTATACGAGAAGAAGAAGAGAGAGAAAGAGATTAAGAGTAAAGCTCAAAAAACGGTTATTAAAGAAATTCGTTTTGGACCAAATACTGATGATCACGATTTTCAATTCAAATTGCGTCATGCTGAGAAATTCTTAGAAGATGGTGCTAAGGTAAAAGCATTTGTTCAGTTTAGAGGTCGTTCGATTGTATTCAAAGAACGTGGTGAATTACTATTATTACGTTTTATCGAAGCATTAACGCATGTTGGACAACCTGAAGCTTTACCAAAAATGGAAGGTCGTAGAATGTTCGTATTCGTTGCTCCTAAAAAGATACCTAAGAAGGCAGCAAAGAAAGAAGATACTAAGAAAAGCAAAAGGATAGCTAAGAAAAAGGAAGCGATGAAAGCAGCCAAAGAAGAAGCTAAAACTGAAGCTCCTGTAGTAGAAACACCTGTTGTTGAAACTCCAGAGGTAGAAACTACTCCAAAAGTAGAAACACCTAAAGTTGAAGAATAGATATTTCTAAAATTGGCTTTATTTCATATTAGTCAATTGTATAATTAAGACGAATCCGAATTGGTGAAATCATCAATTCGGATTTTTTATTAATTATTAATGAATTATATAAAATGTATAGTTGGTTTTTAAATAGAAAAAACTATCTTTGCAGCCATTTTAAATCATAAAAAGCATTCAATATGCCAAAGATGAAAACCAATTCTAGTGCTAAGAAACGTTTCAAAGTAACTGGATCAGGTAAGATTAAAAGAAATAAGGCTTATGCACGTCACTTGATGCGTAAAAAGTCTAAAAAAGCTAAATTACAATTAAGTCATTCAGGCATCGTAAAAAAATGTGATGAAGGTTTAGTAAAAGATTTGCTTTGTATGTAATAATTGATAATTAATTTTGGGTAATTGACAATTGTATAATTTAATATTTCCTTTTAATTATTGATTAATGTGAGGTGATTTTAAAATCACTTAGGTAATTATTTTTTTTCATTAAAAAATTGAGAACATGCCACGTTCCGTTAATTCAGTTGCGTCTCGTAGAAGACGTAAAAAGATTTTGAAGCAAGCTAGAGGTTACTTCGGTGCAAGATCAAAAGTTTACACTGTTGCAAAAAATGCCTTAGAAAAAGCACTTCAATATGCTTATCGTGACCGTAAAGCTAAAAAGCGCACTTTTCGCCGCTTATGGATCGCACGTATTAACGCAGCGGCAAGACAAGAAGGAATGTCTTACTCTGTGTTTATCCATAAGTTAAAGCAAAACAATGTTGAGCTTAACAGAAAAGTATTAGCTGATTTAGCTATGAATCACCCAGAAGCTTTCAAAGCTGTTGTGGATTCAGTTAAGTAAAACTTTACGATAGACGAACAGTCGATTCATTTATAAATGACGGTTGCTTCGCTGACGATTTAAAAAAAAGCCATTCCGAAAGGAATGGCTTTTTGTGTTTAAGATTGAATTTTAAAACTTGTATAATTAAACAAGTTAGAATACTTAATTATATTTAGATAAAGCAGTAAATTAATATGTACTAATTTCTAATTTTTATTTATTTTTTAATATAAAAAATAGCTACTTCAACTGTTACTTTTTTAATAATTCATCATTAGTAGAGTGAAATATTTCAATGAATTTCGATTCTTGTATTTCAATTTTGAATAAAATCACACTTTTAATAAAAACGAAAAAAATGTTTAAGAAATTAATTTTTATCAGCGTATTGATTTTAGGTTTAATGAGTTGTGAACCAGAAGGAAATGATAATCTTTTAATTCATGGAACTTGGCAAGGCGTTTCTTGGAAGATTGCTGGAATGGAACAATTAGGAGAGAATAGTGAAATGATGTTCGTTTTTAATGCAGATAGCACTTATGCAGCAGGAACTGGAACACAAATGGAAAATGGCGTTTATACTTATAAAAACGAAAAACTATATACAACTGCGGAAGGAAAAATCGAAAAAATGGTAGAAGTAAAACTGCCAAGTACCGATACAATCGTCATGAATATGAATCGTGGAGGAACAGCGGAAGTCATAACTTTGGTGAAACAATAATCATTGATAATTATTAACTATTCAGCAAGAAATTAGACCATTTCATTGTCAGACCGTCTTTGACTGTCAGAAAACACACTCCAAATCGTCTGATATCTGTCTTCTGAATAATAACGATAATTAAGTAAAATGCACTATAAATAATATTATTTATAGTGCATTTTTATTTAAGTACCTGGACATAAT
>CAZEOC010000213.1:0-6919 GCA_964513525.1 uncultured Saprospiraceae bacterium
TTTCTTCGAGTAATTTCTATTCTTATATCTTCTAATAATTTTTCATCAAATTTGACTTTCGTATATAAAAAACCAACTAATTGAAAATTAGATAAAGTATTTATTTCTTGTCCTAAATCTGAATCTAAAATATTTTTCATTTGCTTATTTTTGCTTATTTCTCAGAAAATTAAGCTTTCTAATACATATCAAAGAATTGCTGTACTAATAAGAATAAAACAATAATGATGATAACGAAAATGATAAGCATTGGTTTATAATCAACTTGAGTTTCAATATCGTCAGATTGATTATTATCCAATTCTTGAATGATTTTTTTTGCAGTTTCTAAATTAGATTGAGGAATATATAATTCGATAGTTTCAGCAGTAATTCCAACCAAAGGAAGTGGATTTGTAGTGTGTTTATCTACTATAAAACAAGTGATACCTTCACTTTCCAATTTTGCTTTATATAAATAAGCTTCATCTTGAAAAGACATTTTCCTAATTAATATCAATTCATCATGATAATACTCTGCTTTGCTTTCTTGTTCTGAACCAAAATAATTCAAATCTTCGTGCTTCAAAATTCTAACTGCATCATCAACATCACCTTGCAAAACACTTAAACTTGCTTCACTTAATTCATTAGAATCTAAAGTTAAATCATCCTCAAAATCAGACATTTCAATATAACTTTCAATTCCATTCTCTTTTAAATAGTTCTTATAATGATAAGCATCATTAGCATGTTTAAAAGTCCTTATTGTTATTAAGTATGGCATTTTTTAATAGTATTAAGTTAGGTAATTAATAAATAAAAAACCCAAATCATTGATAATCAATAATTTGGGTTTTAAAACTAAAGAGAAAAATGATTTTATAAAATCAACATTGCATCTCCGTAACTATAGAAATTATATTTTTCTTTGATTGCTTCAGCATAAGCTTTCTGAATCAAATCCTTTCCAGCGAATGCACTAATCATAATTACTAAACTTGAACGTGGAACGTGGAAATTAGTAATTAAAGCATCTGGAATTGAAAATTCGTATGGAGGATAAATGAACTTGTTTGTCCAACCTTCCGATACTTTTAATAAATTTTCAGCAGAAACAGAAGATTCAATTGTTCTAACACTTGTTGTTCCTACAGCACAAATTTTTCGTCTGTTTTTCAAACCTTTGTTAACAACATCAGCTGCTTTTTGGTTGATTTTGTAATATTCAGCATCCATTTTGTGCTTAGATAAATCTTCAACTTCAATGCTTCTGAATGTTCCTAAACCGACATGCAAAGTAACTTCTGCAAAGTTAACACCTTTGATTTCCAAACGTTTCATTAATTCACGACTAAAGTGCAAACCTGCAGTAGGAGCAGCAACGGCACCTTCTTCTTTAGCATAAATTGTTTGATATCTTTCTTTATCAGATGCTTCAACTTCTCTTTCAATATATTTAGGTAAAGGTGTATTTCCTAATATTTCTAAGTTCGCACGAAATTCTTCATCAGTTCCATCGAATAAAAAACGAATCGTTCTTCCTCTTGATGTTGTATTATCAACAACTTCAGCGACTAAGATATCATTATCGTCATCATCAGAAAAGTATAACTTGTTTCCAACTCTGATTTTTCTTGCAGGATCAACTAATACATCCCAAAGACGCATTTCATTGTTCAATTCTCTTAATAAGAAAACTTCAATACTTGCACCAGTTTTTTCCTTTTTACCATACATTCTTGCAGGAAAAACTTTAGTGTTGTTAAATATCAAAACATCTTCCTCGTCAAAATATTCCATGATATCCTTAAAAACTCGGTGTTCAATCTTTCCAGTATCGCGGTGAACAACCATTAAACGTGCTTCATCACGATTTTTCGAAGGATATTCTGCTATCAACTCTTTCGGTAACTCAAAATCGAAGTGGGATAACTTAACTCTCATATATTTATTTTAAATTTTAGGCAGCAAAATTAAGCATTAGAACTTGTAATTCAACAAAATTTTAGAAAATATCTTATTTAAAATTAAATAATCTATTCAAAATGCTTACTGCTTTAGTTTATTTACTGGTTAAATCTTATTAAACAGCAAATATAACTTTATTTTCAATTTTTTGTTTCAAAGAATATTTCAAATGTTTATTTATCTTTTCTAAAAAAATGGCTTTCGCCAAAACATGCGCTCACCGAGGGATTAGCTTTTTGATAAATATTGACTAATTATCTTTGTTGAAGAACTTTGTTTTAAATATTTTATCACTCAACTATTATAAAGCGGAATTAAGAATTATCATGGCTTCATTGTTAAGATATATTAATGCGCAATAGATAAATAGAATTTGTAGTAAACTCATCTGATTGCTATAAATTATTTACATTGTAAACTTATAGATTGGTGAGTGCAAACTATTCGGCGAAAGCCGCCTTTTATTGTGTTCGATAAGTATTTGTATCATTTTGAAGATGAAAAGATTCCGTTCATCTAATGATTTATAATTCTTGAACAAGATTGACTTGTTTTGTATTAGTGTTTAATAATTATTTAAAACTAATAATCAATTTAAATCAAAAGGAAAATATCCTTTGACTTCTAATTTTAAAATCAGAAATAGAATAATTTAAGATTCATAATTCACTAAAATGGCAATATTTTTAAAAATATTTTGGGAAGGAATAATTCAAGCTGTTCAACAATTGATTACAAATCGATTGAGAACTTTTTTGTCTTTGTTGGGAATTACAATTGGAATTCTATGTGTGATTTCTGTGCTTTCAGCAGTAAGTTCTTTAGAACACAATATTCGTGGAAGTTTTGAGCAACTTGGAGATGACGTGATTTATGTCAATCGATTTAATTGGGGGCAAAATCCTCATGAAAATTGGTTTAAAATCATGAGAAGACCTGAACCAAGTTATGATGATTATGAAGCGATTATTAGAAATGTGAGAAGTTATGAAAAGGTTGCTTATTCTTCATTTATGGGCGCAAAATCAATGGAGTATCGCTCGGACAATGTAAGCAATGTATTCACGATAGGAATAACTTATGATTATGAAGAAATCTTCAAATTAACCTTTGATAAAGGACGATATTTTTCTCAGAATGAATATCATGGCGGCTCTAATGTGATTGTTTTGGGTTATGAAGTAGCGAAAGGACTTTTTGGAGAAGATGGAAACGCAGTTGGGAAAAGAGTGAAAATTTTTGGTCGAAAAATGCTTGTTATTGGCGTTTTAGAAAAAGAAGGACAAGATTTAATTAACCCTGTAAACTTTGATAATGTTGCTTTTATGCCTTATTATACTGCTCGAACAATTATGGATTTGAGCGAAGAAGGAGATATTATGGTCAAAGCTGCAGACAATATTTCTACGGCTCAACTAAAAGATGAATTGACCTCAACGATACGAAATGAAAGAAGACTGAAACCAATAGAAGACGATAATTTTGCTTTAAATGAATTGTCTGTTTTGTCAGGATTTTTTGATGCTTTTTTCGGGACGCTCAATATTGCAGGTTGGATAATTGGTGGATTTTCCTTGATAGTTGGCGGATTTTCAGTAGCAAATATTATGTTCGTTTCTGTTAGAGAACGCACAAATCTTATTGGAATCAAGAAAGCTTTAGGAGCAAAAAATCATTTTATCTTATTAGAGTTTTTAGTAGAATCTATTATTCTCTGTATTCTTGGTGGATTGATTGGTTTAGGTTTGGTTTATTTGTTAGCGAAAGCTGCAACAGCAGCAACCGAATTTGAATTTTTCTTATCTCAAAGCAGTATGATTATTGGTGTTTCTGTGTCAATTATTATAGGAATTATTGCAGGTTTAATCCCAGCTGTACAAGCGGCAAGAATGGACCCAGTAGAAGCAATGAGACAATAATTTTTTTAAACAGATAGGTAGATAGAAAGCATAGTTTATTTCGGCTTCGCTGAAATGTAATTAGTAATTCAATTCAGAAAATCTGAATTCAAAATCTACCTATCTGTTTAAATTATTCAGATGGATTCCATTCATACAACTCATAATTTTCCGTACTTTTTATCAATTTCATTTGATATTGTTCTGGTACTTCCTTTCCATATTGTATAAATATATTTCCTCTTTCGTTTTCTAATTTATAATTCCAATAATCTTCATTTTTAGATTTAAAAACTAAAATCGGTTGTTCGTTTAATTGATTTAATAAATAATCATTTGCACCTTTTTCTGTGAAAATTGATAATTGTGCTTCATGCTGAACAACGGCGGAACGAGATAAATTACTCGCCATTAACGGTAAATTAGTTGACAAAGCAAAAATGAATGTTTCTGTTCGCCAAGCATCATCTGTCATTATCATTAAACTATCTACTTCTGAACCAATAGCATAAAATGGAAGCGGTAAAATGGCTTGATAATTATCAATTTCTATTCCTTCAATTAAGTTATCAATTGGTTCAACAATATTTTGATTGAATAATGGATTAATAGATTTTGCCATCATTACTCGCTTCTGATTATCAACCATATCAAGAATAGAAGTCAACATTAAAAGGATAATTACTCCTCGAATCCAACGATTTTTATATTTCTCAAAGATGCTATCAAAAAGGAAAATTAATACAAAGTTAAAAGCCCAAAAACAAACCCAACCAAATCGAGCTAAAACTCTAAATTGTGTAACTTCTCCAACAAGTAATCGAGCATATTTGAAAGGATGAAGTGGATTGTCTGTACTCAAATTGTTATTGAATACTTTTACATATTCTCCAATCGCAACATTCAAACACATTAAACCTGAAAAAAGTAATAATAGAGTGATTGCGCCTTTTTCTCCAGAAAAATAGGTTTTGAAAGTTGGTCGAAAGCTTCTCCAATTTTTTATTGTTTTTACTAATAACCAACTCAAAAGTATCAAAAATCCATAAACAGCAAAAGCGCCCAAATACATTTCTCCTTCCGTATTAATCTCCATACTTGAAAGAATCGAAGGAAAAGTAGAGAAATCATAACTTGTCCATAAAGCATCTGGTTTTAAACTCCATTCTCCCCAATTATAAGCAGTTTCTACCTTTTTTCTAAGCGGATAAAAATCATCATTTAATCTTACGGTTAGCCAAACACTTAGTAAACTAATAAGCGAAGTAAGAAGACTACAACTAAATAAACCAATTGCTTTTTTGATATTTTTTCTTTCCCAAATTCCAATCACTATGCCGAACATTCCAATCATCAAACATAGCATTGGTAAATAATACAAATGAATAAAAGCGATGATATAAGTAGCAATAAAAATGAAAAAACTATATAAAAAGACTTTTTTCCATTGATGACGATTCTGATAAAACTGAATTAGTAAATAGAAAATTAATAAGTAAGTCCAAGAAAAAGACAAATTAAAATGTCCTTGTCCTAATCGAAAAACTTGTGAACTTATCCAAGGTAAAGTAATTGCAAAAATCGACCAAATCCAATAGTATTTTGTGATTTTTTTCAATATTAACCAAGAAAAAATACTCGATAATAGAATTCCACTGATACAAAACCAATTGAAAATCCGAAATGCATAAGGTTTTAAATCAAATATATTTTCAGTTATCCATTTTAATGGAACAACTAAACTTGGCGTTTGGTCGGTATAAAAAATATATTCTCCGTAAGGATAATTCATCCAATTATAAGAATCAATATCAATAGTTGAATCTTGAAATAGATAAGTATAATAAGTGAAATAGTTTTTCAATCCATCGTGGAAAGGACAGAAAATAATATTTTCACCATTCAAGAAAAACGGTTGAAATACCCAAAAAATCAATATCACTTGTATAAGAATAACCAACCAAATTGAATTTTTTGGATTGGTAATTAATTGTCGAATCATCAATAGAATTTTGTGTAAAGATAGCTGCTAAAAGATGAACTATAAATTAAGAATTATAAATTTTTCAAAAAAAATCCTCAACTTACCCAACCCTTTTAAAAAATGAAGTCGTTTGCCTTATGTTGGTTTTAATTTACTTAATTTATTATTAATAATTGTACAAAGAAACCAACAACAAGTATCCAGAAACCAGTAATCAGAATATATGACTTATTCGCAACAATCGTCTGATAATGAGCTAATTAAAGGTTGTATTGCACAACATAGATTAGCACAAAAACATCTTTACCAAAAATATTATGGTAAAATGCTTGGGATTGCGATGCGTTTTGCGAACAGTCGAGATGATGCGAATGATATACTGAATCGAGGTTTTTTGAAAGTATTTAATAAAATCGAAAAATATGAGCCGACGGGTTCATTTAGCGGTTGGATTGCAAAAATAATTTGGCGAACAGCTTTGGATTATATTAGAAGTCAAGCGAAATATAAGCGAGAAACGAATATTGAAACAGTCTATGATTTAGGTATTTCAGGAACGGCTTTAGATGAGTTGATTGCAGAAGATTTATACAAAGTCATTCAAGAATTACCGCCAGCAACTCGAGCTGTTTTTTCGCTTTATGTGATAGATGGTTATAAACATCAAGAAATTGCAAGCTTATTAAATATTAGCGAAGGCACGAGTAAATGGCATTTGTCAGATGGAAAACGGAAACTTCGGCTTAAACTCAGCCCCAACCCCTTTCTTGAAAAAGAGGGGAGCAGCACTCAACTTCGCAGTTGAAGTTAAGTTGCAATGAAAAGCCTCTCTTTTTTGAAGAGAGAGTTTGGGGTGAGTTTAATGAAAATGTTAACTTTTAATAAAAAATGGTAAATAAATTGGTGTTGGACGAGTATCCAGAAACCAGTATCCAGAAACCAGAAAAAAATGAACGGGAATAATCCTTTACATAAAAAGATAAAAAATAAACTGAATGAACATGAGTTCGATTTCGACCCAAATGCTTGGGCTGGAATGGAAACGATGTTAGATAGTCAGATAAAAACGCCTGTAAATAAATCATTT
>CAZEOC010000214.1:0-6914 GCA_964513525.1 uncultured Saprospiraceae bacterium
TTTTGTTATCCGTATCAGACATTTTCAAATTGCAATCTTGCTAAATTACTGTAAGCACCATCTTCTTTCAATGATAATTCGTCATGTGTTCCTTTTTCGATAATTTTTCCATTATCCAAAACGTAGATACAATCCGCTTCTCTAATCGTCGCCAAACGGTGAGCAATTACGATAGACGTTCGTCCTTTCATTAATTTATTTAAAGCATCTTGCACGACTTTTTCAGATTCTGCATCTAATGATGAAGTTGCTTCATCCAATAATAAAATAGATGGATTTCTTAAAATAGCTCGAGCAATTGCAATCCTTTGGCGTTGACCTCCAGAGAGTTTGATTCCTCTATCACCAACTATTGTATCTAAGCCTTCAGGAAAGCTTGCAATGAAATCCCATGCATTAGCTTGTTTTGCGGCTTCTATGATTTCTTCAACTCCAGAACCAATTTTTCCATATTCGATATTTTCTCTAATTGTTCCACCAAATAGAATAACTTCTTGTGGTACAATTGCCATATTTTGACGTAATACAGAAATATCATAATCTGTATAATCTTTATTATTAATTAAAATTTGTCCGTTTCCTAATTCATAAAAACGCATTAATAACTGAACAATAGTAGACTTCCCAGAACCTGAAGAACCAACTAAAGCAACTGTTTGTCCACCTTTTATATCTAAATTAATGCCTTTAAGAATTTGACTTTCTGGGCGAGAAGGATAATAAAACTGAACATCTTGGTATTGAATATCACCCGTTAATTGTGTTTCGTTTTTAGTTACACTATCTATAATCTCTAATTCAGAAGGTTCATCCAAAATCTCTACAATTCGCTCTGTTGCACCAATTGCTCGAACTAATTGTGTATATAAATTACTTAAACCAGCAATAGAACCGCCAATAAATGCAGAAATAGAGATAAAAGTGACTAAATCACCAGGAAGCATCGTTCCTGCTTCTACCATTTTTGCTCCTTGCCATAGTATAAAAAACATGACACCAAATAATACTGAGATTATAAAGATGAAAAATACACCTCTAATTTTTGCAAATCGTAATGAAATATCAACTACTTTATCTATTGATTTTCCATATCTTAATTGTTCAAACCATTCATTTGTATAAGATTTTACGGCATAAATAGCTTGTAAAGTTTCCTCTATTACTGTATTTGTTTTTGCTAATTCATCTTGACGTTCTCTTGAAAGTTTACGGATATAACGACCAAATAAAAATGCAGCAATTACAACGAATGGTAAAGTTAATATCATTAATAAAGTCAATTTTCCAGTCATTACAACTAATATTGTAATTCCAGCAATTAGGACAACAATTTGCCTAACAAATTCCGCTAAAGTTATCGAAATTGCATCTTGTAACTGTTGTACGTCTGATGCACTTCGACTTGTCAAATCACCAACTCGATTTTCTTCAAAAAATGTGATTGGTAAGGAAATCAATTTAGAATAGAAGGTTTTACGAATATTTGCCATACCTTTTTCGCTAATAATTGCGAAAAGCCAAACTCTCATATAAGAGAAAAATCCTTGAATAATTAGAATGAGAATTAATCCAATACCAATTTGATTAATAGAAATTCCGAAACGACCTTCGCCAGTAGCAACATTTAATAATTCTCCTCCTGCAACTGGGAAAACCATAAATATGGTACTTGAAAGCACTAATAGTATCATTCCAAAGAAAAAATGAACTTTATAATCTTTTAGATAAGGAAGAATTTTCTTTGCCTTTTCATATCCTTCTCTTGAAAATTTTGCTTTAGGTTCGTCACTGTTTTGCTGTCGTCTTGCCATTATATTTTATATGATAATTCTCAATTTTTTGCAAAATTACACTTTTTAGTTGGTATAACATTTCCTTTTTAGCTTAGGTTGGAAAAAATGAAATTGATTACTTAGAAATGATTAAAATAATCAAATTAGAATGGAATATTGTAAGTCAAAGATTTAGAATCACCTACTATTTTGAAATTTGAACATTGAATGTATATCTTCACTTATTTAAACTCAAAATGAAATTACAGATTAGATTTAATTTGTTGAACCTTCTATCTCACAATAAGAATTATCAATTGTTTATATGAAAAAAATTATTTTATTACTGTTAATAATAACAACAATTTACGGCTGTGGGGAAGAGGAACAAGTTGTAAAAGAAGAACCAATTAGAACAGTGGCAATTATTGGTGACCAAATTACTATTGGTGAAAATTTAGAAAATCCAGAAATAGAAACTTTTCCTGCTAAATTGAAAACTCTTTTAGGAGAAAAGTATATTTTGAAAACCTTCTTAGTGGAAGATGCAACTATTCTCCGAAAGGGAAATCAACCGATATTAGAAGATACGACAATCTTTGATTCTATACGCTTTTTTGAACCCGATATTACTGTTATTAATTTAGGTGCAAACGATACTAAAATTAGAAATTGGTGGAGACATGGAGATGAATTTACAGATGATTATCAAGATTTTATTGATACTTTATTACATATTACCGATTCATCTCGAATGATTGTTTGTCGACCTACTCGGATTTTTGATAATTATAAAACAATTAATGATTCGTGTATGCAAGCAGGCGTTTTGCCAGCTATCGATTCGGTCGTTGTATGGAAAAGTGTTGAAGTGGTAGATTTGAATCGAATTTTAGAACATCGAGGAGATTTATTTGATAAAGGCGTTTTCCCGAAACCATTGGCAAATCGTATTATTGCTGAATTAATTGCCGATGCGATAAAGTAGGTCGGGTTTTCTTAGCCGACATTTGAGTGGAATTTTATATAATTAAATTCCACTCAAATACTACTTCAGTTTTTTTGAAGTAAAAGTCGGATGAAAACTTACTTAAATCGTTTTTGAACATTTAAATAATCTAAAAAGTAAATTACTTTAATAGAAAATAGATTTGTTTGGTCGTTCGTAATCGTGTTTTTCAAATTAAAAAAGTAAGTTTCGTCAATTGGAATATCATTAAAAGAATAAATATTATTTTTCCAATTCGCAGTTAAAAAACTTCCAGGTGCAAATTGCCAAGAATAAACCATATCTACAGAAAGAAAATTGAAATTTCTATCAACATTTACCGTATTTCCTTCGTCATTTATTTTATCCCAATCGTATAAATTAATTTCTCCATTTTCATCATTAACCAAATAGAAATTATCGTGAATTGCTTCTGACCAATTATGTCGTAAACGGAAAGTTAAACCCATTTTATTATTAAAAATGTAACTTGAAGAAATCACATTCTCAACACTTAAAAAATCTCTTCGACCGACAATTGGCTCACTATTTACATTAGCAACCCAACCAATATAATTATTGCTTTTGTCAATATTGGTTGTTGTATTGAAGGATAATTTATCATTAATTCTAATAATAGGTTGAATCCGAATACCGATATTATTACGTTTTTCTTGATTGTAAGTATTGTAATAGATATTCATATCTAAAGCAAAAGGTTTTCTGTAATCAGACGAAAACCAAGCCCAAGTTTCTCTATTTTCTGGTATTGCTAATATCCTACCTGTTCGAGTTTCAAATAAATCATAGTTTATCAATGGACTAATTCCAAAACCGCCTCCAAATGCAAAAAATTCTTTGGTCATCATGAAATAATTAAGATTCATATTGAAATTAGCAAACTGACGTGTAGAAACTTGGTGTCTAATATTTCCATTTAGAAATACTCTGGCTCTTAAAAAAGGGCCAAAAGCTTTAAATCTTTGATACCCAACAAAAGCATAATTTTGCATGATGTCTTGTTGTGTTTCAAAACCTAAATCATTATTATCATATTGTTTTGAAATTAAAAAGTGATTTGCTCCATATTGAATATTTCCACTATTCTTACCAAAAGAAACGGAATATCTTGTTCCTAATTCAGGATTATTAAAGCCTTCAAAATACTTTTGACTTAAGGAGAAATCACCAGAAACAGAATAAGTATTTGTCTTATCTGCAAATCGGAATTCTGTACCTGTAACATTGGCTTCATAAGCACTTCCATCACGATATACATTCGTATTGACAAAAGATAAGTAAGAATTATTCTTGAAAATTTGGTCAAGTGCAATGACATTATAATTCGTTAATGGTTCTGTTTGAATTTGATATGAACCATTAGTACTATCTAACTTATTTTCAACTGTTGCGTAAGCCGAATTTGTAACTGAATTTAAAACACCAACTCCTAAACCATTTTTTCCGCGTCCAGAAACCTTTGTGGAATTGATTAATTGAATATCGCCAGGATTATCAATAACGACCAAATTTGTATCATTTAGAACTGAATGAAACCCACTCGGAGTTCCTCCAATTCTGCGAGAATAAAATAATCCTGCTTTTTGAAATAATTCTGTCCCTTCAGTGAAGAACTGTCTATTTTCATCAAAGAAAACCTCAAAAGGTGAAAGATTCAAAACGACATCATCTGTTACAACTTGTCCAAAATCTGGCACTAAAGTCATATCTAAAGTGTAAGCATCATTGATACCATATTTAATATCCATTCCAACATTGAATCCTCTACTCCAACTATTATCTGCGGAGTTATTCTCAAAATTTGTTGAAACATAAGGATTTAAGAAAAGACGAATTGGTGATTCAATATCTTTGATTCCTACTAATTTGCCAGCTTGATTGAAAAAACCATCAACTTCTGGTTTTAAATTATTCCACCAACTTCTTTCTCGACTTCGACGAACTGTTCTTGTCGCATTAAAATTCCAAACTTGCTCACTTTTATCTGGAAAACGTAAAGCAGAAAGCGGAAGTTTTATTTCAACTATCCAACCATTTTCTACAATCGAAACTTCTGAATCCCAAATTGCATTCCAACCAACATCTTCACCATTTGAAAAATACTTAGTGTCAACTTGAACTCCAGCGGCAGTTACAACAAACCCAAAACCATTATTTCCATCTTCATAAGTATCGAACATGACGGCAAACCAATCTGAATTCCCGATATCATCTCTAATCGTTAATTGCTTCAGAATACTATCTGGATTTTCATCATACATCATCGCACCGATATAAACAGCTTCGTTATCATAAACCATTTTTACGACAGTTTTATATTTTGAAGGTGCTCCAATTTGAGGTTGATTTTGAATAAAATCAGTCATTTCATTTGGTGTTCTTAACCAAACTTCATCGTTTAATTCACCATCAATTATAGGAATTGAACTTACTTTTATTACTTCGTATTTTTTTTTATTAATCGTCAACTTTTGATTATTCTTATCCTGTGCAAAAGATGAAAAAGCAAAGCATATTAAAAATATAATTGTAAAATTTACTTTCATTAATGTTGATATTTTTGGCATATGGAAGTCCTAATAAATCTGTTGTATAGTTTTTATAAATTGAATTGTAAAATTACATTTTCGTTGGTGAAATACACGGAAACTATGGATTAGTTCATCAGATTTGATGTTAAATAGCAGGAAATGAAAAAAAAGTAATGAGATTAATTTATTTTATTTAGATTTCCTTAACAATTAGTTCTGTCAATAGGATAAACAACAATTTACATTATATCAACGTAAATAATAAAAAACATGTCTAAATTGAATTGATTTTCTACCCTTTCACTGTAAAAAATTATTATGAATAAATTAATTATAGGATTATTATCATTAATTATTGTTGGTTGTAATGAAGTAGATACAAATGTTCAAGCAAATCTTAGTGGTTCTATTGAATCCAAAGAATTATCAAAGAAAACATCAGATTTAGCGGATTCTACTTTTATTCCAACTTATGGAAATGGTATTAAGCATTTTAAACCGCAAGGAAGTTTTATATCAAATTATCCTTTATTTCAATCATTATTACAAGATTTTAAATATGAATCATTACCATATAATTTAGATGCATTTACAGTAGATAGAACAGATGAAGATTGGGAGAAAAAGCAAAGTTTAGCAACTAAATATTTTGCTTTTTTATTAGATGAATCTTCTTTTCAAGCTGTAGCTAATGTGACTAATCCAAAGGAGAATTTAACTGATTTTTATCAAATTTATCCAATTGCTAAATTCGGTGAAACGGAGTTTTTTCATTCTCTTTTATATGTAATTCGATATTTGGATGGAAATGGTCAACAAGATGTATTTTACTTATCAACTTTCTCTAATGAAGGTATTTTACTTTCTTCAATTGAAGTTGGCGCTTTAGAAGCTTCGGCAGAAACTTATATTAAAACCGCTCAAATTCAATCTAAAAATTACATCAAAGTACATCATGCCGATTATGATGAGCAGATTAAAGATTGGGTAAAAAGTGGTGAATCAGAGTATTTTTTGGACAATACAGGTCAAATATATGCTAATTATGAAAATATAGAAATTCAAGCTGGAACAACTAAAAAAGGTAGTCGAAGTATTGAAAAGATACTTGCTAATACTAAGTTGAATGATTTTTCCAATTACTTCACTTTATTTCAAAAGGAGCTTAGAAATAATGCACCAACTCGTTTATTAAACTATATAACTTTTCCTCATTTTAGAGTTTCTTACGAAGAACATTATCAAGATTTTAGGTCAAAAGAAGAGTTTATGTCGCAATATTCTATTGTCTTTACTGAGGCATTTAGAAGTCGAATTATTAATGAAAAAATAGAGGATTTAATCATTAAAGATGATGAGATTGGATTATCAGATGGTTCAATTTGGTTCAAAAGAATTGGTCGAGATAATGATGGGAAATTGGTCGTCGCTATTCGTGTGAACTAAGTAATTGTTTTTGATTTGTTTATTGTTGTTTTATCGTTTTTATTATAGGAAAATATAGTTATTAAAATATGAAAGATTTAAAATACCTTTTGGCATTTATTCCGATTTTGACAGTATATATAGGTTTTAATCTTGGAGGAATCTGGACCTATTCAG
>CAZEOC010000215.1:0-6912 GCA_964513525.1 uncultured Saprospiraceae bacterium
CCAAAGTCTAAATTCAAACCTTATGGTTGGGCATTGGCAGTTGTTGTTCCTGCAACAGTTGGTTATATGCGTTATCGTTCGGGAGAGCATTATCCGACAGATATTGTTTCAGGTTATGTAGTTGGAGCAAGTGTTGGTTTACTGGTTCCATATGTACATCGTAAGGCGAAAAAGTGGTTTAGGTAGATTTTGGTGATTGGTGATTGGTGATTGGTGATTGGTGATTGGTGATTGGAAAAGTTGGATTTAGATTGAGATTGCAAGAAAATATAGTAAACTATTTGTCAATCTTATTAAAAAATGAATACAATAATATGAGTCGGTCATTCACAGATTTGGAGGTTTATCAAGAATGTCGAAAATTTAGACTATTGGTGCAGAAATTATGTGATGAATTTCCAAAAGATGAAAAATATAAATTAATAGACCAATTAATTCGTTCGTCGAGGTCTGTTACTGCAAATATTGCTGAGGGGCATGGACGATTTTACTTTAAAGATAATGTTAGATTTTGTAGAATAGCGAGAGGTTCTTTAGAAGAAAGTTTAGAGCATTTGATTGTAGCTTACGATATGAAATATATAAACGTTGAAAAACTAAATGAATATAAGTTGAAATATGAAACTTGTATGAGATTAATAAATGGCTACATTCGCTATTTATTAAATAATAAAAAAGAAGAATTTGAGTAATGTGAGTGCGTGAAATGGCAACGAACCAATCACCAATCACCAATCACCAAAAATATGAAAATAGGAGTTTTAGTAACAGGAGGAACATTTGATAAAGATTATGATTTAATCAATGGAAATTTAGGTTTCAAAGATACGCATGTTCCTGAAATGTTTAAACGTGGTCGTTCTACTTTGGATATTGATATTCAGATATTGATGATGATGGATAGTTTGGAAATGGAAAGAGAACATCGTCAATATATAGCAGAAAGTTGTGCAAATTCTCAGTATGATAACTTGGTAATTACGCATGGAACAGATACAATGGTGGAAACGGCTTCTGTCATTGCAGCAATGAATATGCCCAAAACAGTGATTTTGACAGGTGCAATGCGACCTTATAAATTAGGTTCTTCAGATGGTTTCTTTAATTTAGGAAGTGCGGTTGCTTTTGCTCAGACTTTACCAAATGGCGTCTATATTGTTATGAATGGTCGTTATTTTGATTGGCAAAATGTTCGGAAGAATAAGGCAAGCGGGATTTTTGTTACTTTGGAAGAGTTTGAGAATTTTGGTTAAAAAAGAAGCATTAATTTTATTAATTAATGCTTCTTTTAGTTTTAAGGGAATAGGTAATAATTTTTATTGAATAAGGAGTTTTCCACTTTTTGTTTTACCGCTATTGGAAGTTATTTTATAAAAGTACATTCCTGATAATAAATCCGATGTATTAATTCTTGTATTTGATTTTGTAATCATCTTTTGTAGAATAATTTTACCTGTTACATCAACGATTACAAATTGTAAATCTTCATTAATATTTTCTAATTCAATATTAATAAAATCATCACTTGGATTTGGAAATATTTCTATACCAGTCAGTTGATTTAATGCTTGAGTATTCGTTACGGCAACAGTATCTTCGTACCAAAATGTACTATTCGCACTTTGTGTATGTGAACAACAGTGAGTTCCGCCAACTATGATTAATTCATTATTACTATCAAAAATAGCATCACCAAAGTATTCATTATCAGGCGTTCTATTGATTGATTTGGTATAAAGATATTGACCAGTAGCATCAAAAACTTCTGTGTAAACATCTTTTTCATTGGTCGTTGTATCTACTTCTGTATATGAGAAATATAATCTGTTTGTGTTGTCTTCTGTAAGGTGTAGACGCTTATAGATATATGCTTGAGGTAATGGAATTGAAAAAATAATATTTCCATTAATACCCATTTTGATAATTTCAGATTGTCTAATAGAATTTATATCAAAGTAATCAACATAAAGCAAAAAGTTCCCATCATTAAGTTCTATAGCTTGATTTAGAGAAGAAATATTATAAGTTGTATTGATGAAATTATGCAATTCTGTAATTTGAAAGTTGCCAATATTTACATCAAATACTTTATTTCCATAATGTGAAAACACAAAATATCTATTACCAAATCGATGTAGTATTTCGTGTCCACCTGAAGTAAAAGATTGTAGTGAATTTTCATTAATTATATTGCCATCACCATCTATCAACAATACTCTAAAAAATTTATCATTATTTGCATCTTTATACTCTGTATAGGCTAAGAATATTCCAGCAGATAAGTTTAGTTACTCGTATTCTATCATTGAAACAATCTCCGAAAATAGAATTATGATACAAATAGTTACCGTCTTTATCGAATTTAGTTAGGTAGGTAACAGAACCAGGACGAAGATTTGGAAAACCTGAAAAATTTGTATCACAAGGTGCGGAAGTTTCAAAACTATGGGAGAAAATACTAAAGCTACTATCAGGATTCTGAACTATGAAAGTCGGATTCAAACTATAACCAGAAGTACTAACTCCTATTTTTTCATTCGTCCAAATAGTATCTCCGACTGAATTAACTTTCGTTAAACCATAACTATATATACTTCCATGAAAGGCAATACCAGTTGTATCAAAAGAAGTTATTAGTGAAAAAATTAAATAATTCCCGTCATTTGTTTTAATTATTTCATTACCAAAATAATTAAAATTTGGCGTGTTTTGAGGATAAGTTTTGAATGTTCCTTGTGCATAAGCGTTAGAATGACAAAGTAAGAGAAAGAAAAAAATGTAAAAATTCTTCATATTACAAATTTTGTAAAAGATACTAACTAATGAGTCAGATGTCTATAAAGAAAAATCTTTGGATAAATTATGTTAAGATTTTTTGGGAAACTCTAATTCAAAAGTTTAACTATCTTTTCGATTAATAGATGGTTTAAAAATAAGATATATTTATCTGAATTACTAAATAATGACAATGTATTTAATCCTGTTCATAAACAACTCCAACTTGCTTTCGTACTTCATCCATAACTTCTTGTAACAATAAGCTATCTGTCCAAGACATCATTTCACTTTGTATTTTTTTATTATTAATACAATGATGAACTTCATAAATTTGATATTGCATTCCATTTGAAGTTTCTTCAAATTCGAATGTTTGTTCTATTTCAGAATCACGAATGATTGAAATAGAAGTAGGTTCGTGAAAGCGTTCGTTTAGTTGAAGTGTTCCAGTAGTTCCATAGATGGTTGCTTCTACTTTTTGATTAGTAACTAAGGATGAACTCAAATTAGCAATAGCATTTTCATATTGTAATAAAATACCACAAGTATCATCTGTACCTTGTGCATTGAGATTAGCGAAAGCTTTAATTCCATTCGGTTGACCTAAAATATTTGTTGCTAAGAATATCGGATAAATTCCTACATCTAATAATGAACCGCCGCCTAATTTAGGATTAAAAACTCGACTTGAAGGTGCTGCATTAGAACGAAAACCAAAATCTGCGATAATACTTTTCACTTCACCAATTTCCCCCTCATCAATGAGTTGTTTCGCTTTTATGTAAGAAGGAATAAATCTTGTCCAAAGTGCTTCCATCAAAAAAACATTATTTGTTTTGGCACAATCAAACATTTTCTGAGCTAATTTTCGATTAACAGAAATCGGTTTTTCACATAAAACATGTTTTCCGTGTTTCATCGCTTCCATTGCATTTTTAGCATGAAAAACATGTGGTGTTCCTATGTAAACAATATCTACATTTTTATCTTGAAAAAGAGCTTCATAATTTCCATAAGCGACTGTTGCCTTATGATTTACGGCAAACTTATCTGCTTTAGTTTGGTCTCTTGAAGCGACAGCATAAATATTTGCTTCTGAAACCGTAGCTAAAGCGGTTGCGAATTTATTTGAGATTTTTCCTAAACCAATAATTCCCCAATTCATAATTTGACTAAATTTAAAAGACCTAACTAATTGAAATTAGTTAGGTCTTTAATTATATTATTATGCTGTTCAATAATTTATTAAACAGTAATATTAGCATTTGCAACTTTTACATATTTCTCTAATGCCATCGACATAGAAGGATTTGTTCTATCAACTAAGATATTGATTTTTAATCCTTGTTTTTCAACAGCTTCTTTCGTTCTTGGTCCAAAAACCGCAATACGAGTTTCGTTTTGCTTGAAATCAGGGAAATTTTCATAAAGTGAATCAATTCCTTGAGGACTGAAGAATACTAAAATATCATAAGTAACATTCTCTAAATCTGATAAATCACTACTTACTGTTCTATAAAAAACAGCATCTTGATAATCAAATTCATTTTCTCTTAAAAACTTCTGTACACTCGCTTTTCCTAAATTAGAACAAGGCAGTAAAAACTTTTCCTTTTTCTTATGTTTAATCAAAGTATCCTTTAAATCATGTATAGTTCTTTTCCCATAAAAAACTTTACGCTTTCTATAAACTATAAAGTTTTGAAGGTACAAAGCAACTGGTTCGGACAAACAAAAATATTTCATATCCTGCGAAACTTTTACCCGTAAATCTTCACATAGACTAAAAAAGTGGTCGATTGAATTTTTACTTGTAAAAATAATTGCTGAATAATCTTCAATATTAACACGCTGTTTTCTAAACTCTTTCGCCTCTACGCCTTCAACATGAATAAATGAACGGAAATCAACTGTGATTCCATGTTTATCTACTAAGTTGTTGTAAGGAGAACGTGCCGGCTTAGGTTGAGATACTAAGATTGTACGTACCGGTTTGTAAATTTCACTTGACTTTTCTGCCATTGAACAGTAAATTTAACTATTTATTAGCCCAAGAATTTGAATAAAATAATCATTGGTGCAATTTCAACGGTGCAAAGGTACATAAAAAAATGAAATTTATTATTGATTAAATATTTTTGAGCAATAATTAAAGAACGGAAAACCCTGTAAATGAGAATAATACCAACCAAAAAGAGCATGGCATAAAGTACATATGTATGTAAAGCAGTATCCGCAAAAGCTAATAATGCTATAAATGGTAAAAGTGAAATTCCGATAATGAAATTAAAAATTGCAATTGTAAAACTGTATAAACCGATTTCCTTTTTAAAAGGAAATAAAGCAGATAAAATTCTTAATATTAAATGTTTCAAAGTGAAAAAAGCAGCAATTCCTGCTATACAGACTAAAATAGTATTGGTTTGACTTTCAAAAACTTTGATGTCAAGTAAATCTAATATCAAGAAAATACTTGTTCCTATCGAAACTATAGTTAGCAGATACATTGATAAATAAGGAAAACGTAAAATTGTTCCTTTATCTCTATGTAATAATGCCATTAAATTTTGACTCAAAAAAGCTTGATAAACTTCAGTTAATTCAGAACGAAAAGTAGCTACAATATAAGCTAATAAACCTAAAAGTATAGTTAGTAAAGTAAATTTCAAAGTTTCATTAGCATTCACATCAACTTTTGAAGTATCAAATAAAGGAGTACTTTTTTCCTTAGTATTTTTTACTCCAGTCCCAGCATTAGGATTGAATTTAATTTTTGTTGCTTTTGCAATTTTTTGTCTATCATCTATATCTCCTTCCAGTCTGAAAGGGTTTTTTATATTTAATGCACTTCTTGAAGTATCAACAGGTTCAAATACTTCCTCAATGACAACTTCTTCTTCTATTTCTTGCTCTATTATTTCTTCGTCAACATTTTTTTTATTGGAAGATGAAGATGGAAACATTGAAATAGACTTAGATTTTTTAGGTTGCCCATTTCTGATTAATCCAAAAGGATTATTTTTTCTTGCAGCTTCTAACTCTTTATTAGTAGGAGCTTGATTTATTTTTAATTCAGTTGCTGTTGCGGTCGGTTTAGGTTCAGTTATTGCATTATCAATAACCTGATTCACTGAATTTGGCGGAGTTTCAATTATTACTTGTTCAGGAGTAGATTCTTGTGGAGATATTTGTACTGCTTGATTTTGGGTATTTGTATCTTGTTCAGTAATAATGCGTAAAGAATCTTGTGCATTCGTGTAAAAAGAACACAACAAGAAGAAAACCACTATTTTTATCTGAATCAAATATTTATACATTAAATCAAAATGTTTTTTCACTTAAAAGCACAATCTACAACGAATGTCACAAAAATAATAGGAATTCTGATTTTATGAATTTTTTAATGCTAAAATCTATTTTATTACTTAAGATAAATAATTCAATTGTATAAAAATATGATTTAAAAATAGTAAAATTTACCTTTGTATTCTATCGCAAAATAACTATGAAATATACTTATCTACTACTTTTTTTATTGATAAATATTTGTACTTCGGCACAAAATGCAGAACGATATAATACTTCTGTATTTGAAGATTATAACGTGTATAAAAATTTGATTTATGCACAAGTTTTTCAAAAGAATACAAATGGTGAAATAGAAAAACAAAATTTGAAATTAGATTTTTATGAACCAAGTAGTGATGATGCAGTTGCGAGACCTTTAATTATCTTATTTCCTGATGGAAACTATTTAACTGCACGAAAGCAGCAATTAGAAATGGTTGATTGGTGTAAGAAAATGACAACTTATGGATACACCTGTGCATGTATAGATTACCGACAAGGTTATTCTGCGAATCTTACAAATGGAATTGAAAGAGCAATGTATAAAGGAGTGCAAGATGGAAGAGCAGCGGTAAGGTATTTTAAAGAATTTGAACGAACATTTAGAATAGATACAAGTCAAGTATATTTAGGAGGTAAGTTTTCAGGAGCTGATGTTGCCCTGCATGTTGCATTCATGGATTTAGAAAAAGAACGACCTACTTCAAGTTATCAGATTGACAAGTTTGAGGATTTGAAATGTTTGGATTGTTCTGGGAATAGTTTTAATCAAACCGTAGATATAAA
>CAZEOC010000216.1:0-6911 GCA_964513525.1 uncultured Saprospiraceae bacterium
ATATCCTAAAAAGAGCAAGTTTAAATGTCGAACTTATTCTTTACGCTTCACTTAACTATTGTTAGCGAAAATGTCTAACATTTTATCAATATGTTGTTCCAAACTTAAACCATTTTGGTAAACAAAATCTTCTGGAATATCAAATGCAGAACGTTCGATGTTTTTGAGCGTTTCTGCCCAAAACTGTGGATTTAAAGTGTGTAATACTTGCCCAACTTCTGGCGTAACAATTTCCTTCGCACCAACTTTATCAGAAACTAAAACGGGCACATTACAAGCTAAAGATTCCGAAATAATCTGTCCAAAAGGCTCATAACGAGCAGGATGTAAAGTAAAATTTGCTAAATGATAAATGATTTCTGGTTTTGCTAAAAAGCCTAAAAACCGAACATTCGGTAAATCTGTTTCTATTTTTGGATAGCCTGCAATTAACAATAACACCTTCTCATCTTGTAACTTTTTGAACACTTCCAACAAAATATCTAAACCTTTACGTTTATGGCTTGCTGACACAAAAGCAAATACTTTTGTATTGGGCGGAATGTCGTATTGTTCCCGAATGAATCGTTTTTGAGCATTCGTTGGTCGTTTAAAATTATCGGTATTTAATGGCGGAAAAAGAATATGTATCGTTTCTGGTTTTGCATTATAATATTGAATCATTTCTTGCTTTATCATCGTAGATGCGGCATAAATAATTTTAGAATTATCACAAGTTTTTTGATCTAAATAATTTTGAACATAATCCGTAATTCGTTGCCCATTTTTATTCATTGCTAATAAATAACCTTGATGGTTACTTGGTGCTAAGACTGCATCTTGAGCATAAGTTCTACCCAAAGAAAGAGAAAAATCGAATTTATTCTTTTCTAAATATTGCTTAATTCTATAATTGAAAAATACCATTCGGAATGTTTTAGGAATCAACCATAATGACAATTTCACTATATTAACCGATGCTGGAAAACTTACTTCACCTTTGTTTTTAGCACAAATTATCGTGACTTCGTGTCCTTTTTTCACGAGATAATTTGTGTAATTTATCAACCGAGTTTCCAAACCGCCTCTAAGTGTTATTCTATAATGAATGATGGCTATTTTCATGTATTCTTTTTAAATAGAATTTTTTGTATTTAAGGGAATAAGGAAACAATCAACTTCCTATTTCATTCAAAATGTATAACGACATCATTTCAACCAGTTTTACAAAATTCGAGTCGTTCATTGAATACCTCTTTTTTACAAAAACAAAGGTAAAGTTTTAGAAATAGAAATTCATTATCAAGAAATCTTTTAATAAGAATAGATTTTTCAAAGAAATTTAAACTGAGTAAATTTGCCTTTTGTCGAAACTTTTCATGCCTTTCGTATATAATTTTTACTTTGTGGATGACATTTTATAACTTATAGCATCTTATTATCATTACTACATTTATAATAATTAGAAATTAAATTCTAATTATTTTCAATAGAAATCTAAATACTAAAGATATGATATTATTGGTCCTTGGAGAATGGTGGGCAGCTTTAGGCGGAATTGAAAAAGTATTTTGGGGAATTTCAATAGTTTTTTCTGTATTGTTTTTCATACAGTTTGTATTAAGTTTAGTTGGTTTAGACTTCGAAACGGATACAGAATTTGAATCAAATTATGATAGCGGATTTTCTCCAGATGCAAGTTTCACTATACTTTCGGTAAGAAGTTTTATCGCTTTTTTTACATTTTTTGGTTGGACCGGAGTTTCTGTAATTGGCAATGGCGGAAGTAATCTTTGGGCTGTTGGCTTAGGTACTTTGGCTGGATTTTCAGCTATGTTATTGGTTGGTTATATTATGTTTTTATTTGCTCGTTTGCAAGATGACGGAAGTGTTTTTAATGCTTATGAAGCCATTGATGAAATCGGAACTGTTTATTTAAGAATTCCTCCGATGCAACAAGGTGTTGGTAAAGTTCAAATAAAATTACAAGGTTCATTAAAAGAAGTTGATGCAGTTACAAGAGATGACGAACAAATACCGACCGGCGCTTCTATTAAAGTTATTGATGTGATTGATGAAAAAATTTTAGTAGTTGAAGCAATTGATAAATACTTAAAAACAGGAATTTAAAGTCTGTAAATCTAAAATAATTTAATGATACTATTTCGAGTCGATGGAATTTTCAAAATTTCATCGACTCTCTTATTTTTATTTCACAACTTAATTATTCAATTTTCAGAATAAACGTTTTGAAAATCCTATTTTTACGCCTCATTAGCCAATGTATTAAAGAATAGAATATTATGAATGAAGCCTATATTTTTGATGCTGTTCGGACACCTCGTGGAAAAGGAAAAATTGGTGGTTCGCTCAATGAAGTAAAGCCAATTGATTTATTAGCAACACTTTTCGACGCTCTAAAAGAAAGAACTGATATTGATACAACTCAAGTTGAAGATGTAATTTTGGGCTGTGTCACGCCAATGGACGAACAAGGTGGAAACATTGCTAAAACAGCGGCTTATTATGCAGGTTGGGGGCAAGATGTATCTGGAATGCAAATCAATCGTTTCTGTGCTTCAGGTTTAGAAGCTGTTAACTTAGCAGCAATGAAAATACGTTCTGGCTGGGAAGATATGTTGGTAGCAGGAGGAATAGAAAGTATGAGTCGAGTACCAATGGGCAGCGATGGCGGTCCGATGCTCTACGATCCGATTGTAAGTAGCAAAATTCGTTATGTTCCTCAAGGTATTTCTGCTGATTTAATAGCTACAAAAGAAGGTTTTAGTCGAGAAGAATTAGATGCTTATGCATTGCAATCACAACGACGTGCGGCTCATGCAATCGAAAAAGGTTATTTCAAAAAATCTATAATTCCTGTAAGAGATTCAAATGGTTTAATGATATTAAATCAAGACGAACATAATCGCCCAAATACAACAGAAGAAATTTTAGCAAATTTATCCCCTGCTTTTGCTCGTTTAGGAGAAACAGGATTTGATGAAGTTGCTTTACAACAATATCCGATTGTAGAATCTATTTTTCATCATCACACTGCTGGAAATTCCTCTGGAATCGTTGATGGAGCAGCTTTAGTGTTGATAGGAAGTCAAACTAAAGGTAAGGAATTGGGCTTAACGCCTCGAGCGAAAATTGTAGCTGCTGCTATTTCAGGAACGGAACCAACAGTTATGTTGGAAGGACCAACACCTGCAACAAAAAAAGCATTAGCGAAAGCGAAAATGACGGCAAAAAATATTGATTTATGGGAAATGAATGAAGCTTTTGCAGCACCTGTTTTAAAGTTTCAACGAGATTTTAATATTCCAAATGATGTTTTTAATGTTAATGGTGGCGCAATTGCACTTGGTCATCCACTTGGCGCTACTGGTGCTATTTTACTCGGTTCAATGTTAGACGAATTAGAAAGAAGAGATTTAATAACAGGTTTGATTACGCTTTGCGTAGGTGGAGGAATGGGCATTACAACTATTATAGAAAGAATTTAAATCAAAATACGAATCAAAAATAATGGTTCTTTGACAATGTTAATTCAATCTCTAAAATTGCCAAAGAACCAAAATAATAACCCTTAAAATCCCTACTCTTAAACAATTTAATTATTTTTATAATCCTATTCATTCGTAGATTAACGATTCTATTTTGTATTTCTCAATTCATTATGCAATCAAATTAATCTACATATTCTTTTATTTATTTTAATACAAAACGGTTAACTCAACTGTTTTTGTGATAATTCAGTTAATAATATATGATTTATTTATTTCGCTTTACTAAAATAAATTTCTCCTTATTTTCTAATTATCAAAACTCTTATTTTCTATGAAAAATTTACTTTTTACCGCTTTTTTAATGTTCATAATAAATATTATGAATGGACAAATGTTATTTCATTTGCCAATGGATATTTATGAGAATAATCTCAAATTACAATTAGGCGATGTTGGTGGCTGGAATAATCCACAGTTTCAAGCAGCCGATTTGAATCATGATGGAATAGATGATTTAGTTGTTTTTGACAGAACAGACAATCGATATTTTACATTTCTAAATAACGGCACACCAAATACAATCGATTACGTTTATGCGCCGCAACTTGAAGAAAATATGCCGCCAGCTGATAAATGGTTTGTAATTAAAGATTATAATTGTGATGGTATTCCAGATATTTTTGCAAGACCAACTACACCCGAAGACGGAATCACCG
The DNA here is from genome assembly GCA_964513525.1 of uncultured Saprospiraceae bacterium. Lineage (GTDB taxonomy): Bacteria > Bacteroidota > Bacteroidia > Chitinophagales > Saprospiraceae > CAWVWD01. Next base: position 4,208 of record CAZEOC010000216.1, read on the forward strand.
TTCATAAAGGAAGTTATAATGCTGATAATGAATTAGTATTTGAACGAATTATCAATTATTCTAACTATGCACCTAATATCAATTTTAGAGTAGAAGGACTTCTATATTATTATTTATCTTCTGGTTATCCAGCGAATATTTATGTTACTCGAGTTGATATTCCAGGCATTGAAGATATAGACGGCGATGGAGATATTGATGTTTTGAACTTCGATCAGAATGGAGGATATATGACTTGGTATAAAAACCAATCAGTTGAATTAGGCTACGGTTGTGATAGTTTATTTTTTGAATTAAAAACAGATTGTTGGGGAAGATTTACAGAATCTCCAACTGATAACAATCTTACTTTAAGTCCAAACTTAGATAGCTGTGTAGGAAAAGCTAATTTCACTTTTGGTAAATATCAATCTATATATGATACTTTAAGCAGTCCAAGCCAAGGAAGTGTGCGACATTTGAGTTCTACAATTTTAGTTTTGGATATAGAAGGCGATGGCGACCAAGATGTCTTAATCGGAGACCAATCTTCTCCTACTATGGTTTTGGGTGTGAATGGCTACAATCAAGATACAGCTTTTGTTTCATCAAAAGATTCTATTTTCCCTAATTATGATGTTCCTATCAGAATGAATGATTTTCCTGCGGCATTCCATTTAGATGTCAATAATGATGGGCAAAAAGATTTATTAGTTGCGCCAAACGAGCCAAATTCTGCTGAGAATATCAATTGTGTACAATATTATGAAAATATTTCTGCCACTTCAGCTACTGATTTTCAATATATTCAAGATGACTTCTTAGTAGGTAAAATGTTAGACGTTGGTTCTCGTGCAGTACCAGTTTACTTCGATTATAATGCAGATGGTTTGATGGATTTAGTTGTTGGAAGTGAAGGAGAATTTTCTATAACTGGAGTTGATAATGGACGTTTGCATTTATACGAAAATACAGGAACGACAACTAATCCAGAGTTTACCTTAATTGATAATGATTATTTGAATGTTTCTACCCTAAATGTCAAATCCGTTCATCCAACTTTTGGAGATATAGACAATGATAATGATAAGGATTTAATCATTGGATTAGAAAACGGGAAATTATATTTTTATGAAAATACAGCTGGTGCAGGAAATACTGCTGCTTTTGCAACTGTTGTTCCTGATTATCAAGGAATAGATGCAGGAACTCATTCTACGCCTTTATTAATAGATATAAATAGAGATGGTTTAATGGATTTATTGGTTGGAGAAAACTTAGGAACAGTAACTTACCACGAAAACTCAGGTACTGCGACAAATCCAGTATTTAGCGTTGTAACCGTTCCTTTTGGTAATAATTCTGTTGGTGGAATCGATGTTCGTTCGATAGGTTATAACGAAGGTTTTGCTGCTCCTTTTGCAATAGAAAGAGATGGCGAATATGAATTATTTATCGGTTCAGCGAGTGGTGCAATTTTTCATTATGATAGTATTGATAACAACTTGACAGGTGCTTTTGCAGAGCGTTCTGAACGCTTTTCAAACTTAACAGAAGGAACTTATACTCGTTTATCGATTGCCGATATTAATGCTGATGGATTTTTAGATTTTGCAATTGGAAATCAAAGAGGTGGAATTCGTTTCTATTCTTTAGATACTAACACTACTTCAACACGTCAATTTATTGATAATCAATTAGCCGAAATTACTTTATTTCCAAATCCTGCTAATGATTTTATTGATTTGAATTTTAATGGGGAAGTTTATAATCAATTACAAATATCTATAGTTAATCAATTAGGTCAAATTGTTGATAATCAAACTATTAATAATCCTGACAATACAGAAAAAATCAATTTACCAGATTTACCAAATGGTATATATTTTTGTAGAATACAAACAGAAAAAGGAGTTTTAACAAAGAGCTTTATTATTAAATAATAAAAGAATCGCAGAACGGATTTTTGAACCGCAGAACAGAGAAATATCGAATTACGAATGTCGAAGTTTATAGTAAAAAGAAAAATATTTTTTCATGGCAAAGTAGGTCAAACTTCGACATTCGTAATTTAAAATTCGATATTCTGCGGTTCATTTTTCATGGTTAAATTCGTCAAAAATTCAATATTCTGCGGTTCATTTATTTTTATTGAACAGCAGAAGTATCATACTGCATCACAGCGATAGAACGACTCATCACATTCAAACCAAAATCTTCTAAATTTATATTTCCTTCTAATTCTGATTCAATATTATTTGGTAATTCAGCAAAAAAGTCAATTCCAGTAATTTGTTCTACCTCATCTATTGTCACAACATAATTCGATAAAGCAGCTGTTTCATCTTCATTATTCATAATAAAAGCAACCGCAACTGGCGAATCATCATTATAATTCAAAACGACTTTATAATATCTTCGAGGCACAGCGATATAGTTTTTATCTCTTGGAAAACGTTGTTTTGCACGTTCTGTCAAAATTGGTCCAGTAACAACATAAACTTGCCCAAATTGAATCGCCCAACCTCTAACTGAGCTTTCCAATTTTTTCCAAATTCCACGATTAAAACGAGGAACTTGCGGAGAAATATTAGTCGTATAAAAAGTCGTTTCGATACCGTCTCTACTCCAACTAAAATCTGCTGCCGAAGCTAAATGTCCTCTATCAAAGCCCGAACTTGAATAATCTTTATGTCTAACTCTATATTTATCTTCTACTCTACTA
>CAZEOC010000217.1:0-6800 GCA_964513525.1 uncultured Saprospiraceae bacterium
TCGTTGTAATTGGTTTATAAGGATTATTCAAACCAGCTTTGAAAATTTTCACGACACTCGTCAATTGCTGAATTGCAGCGGACTGACCAATAATTCTATCCGTAAAATATTGTTTTAATTCCTTCGGTTTTAATAATAAATCATCTCGTAAAAATAATTTAGGTAAGCCAGTTGCTTTTATAAAATTCTGAATAACAGCATTAGAATCAATTTTCTTTTCCTTTGCAATCTGAGCAGCACTAACCGTTTGCCCTAAAAAACGAACCGCTTTCCCAGGGAACGATTGATAAGGAAAATAGCGCACTAATAAACGATACGCTAATTCAATTGCTTTCTTCTCGATTTCAATTTTCAAGTTTTGACGACTGAATTCAGCAAACTTATCTAAGATTTTAAATATTTTGTTTTCAGGTAATTCATTCAATTCTACAATCTGGAAATTCTCTACAAATCCAGGCAACAACCGACGCATACTTTCTAATTCTTCAGGCGTAGCTTCTCCTATTAATTGAAGATTTCCTTCCTGCAAAAATGGTGTTAAAAAAGCTGCTACACTTACCTCGGGACTTTGTCCTCCGACTTGTAACAAACGAACAAAATCTACAACCCAAAGTACTCCATTTGCCGCAGTCAAATCGCTCACTAAATCTTCACAGGCTTCTTGCCATTCTCCCAAATACTTTGCACTTGAAGTGATTCTTTGTGGCATAATTTGCCAAAAAGTAAAGTCTAATTGCTGCTTTTTCTTCGCTGTTACTTTTTTAATTGCTTGACGCAATACCGAAGTTTTACCAGTTCCAGATTTCCCAACAATTAAGACATTCGCTCGATTAGTCACTAATTTTTCAATAACCGTTTGAACTTCTTTTTCTAATTCCCAAGCTGCTTCTGGAAAGGCTGATATATTTTTTCTAATTCGTTTAGAATAAGGATATTTCTCTGCTAAACGATTTAGTGTTTCATACTTTCTTTCTGTATTCCAATCACCCCAACTTGTGCTACTTTCTTTAATTTTTAAGATTACTTCATCCAATTGAGGTTTCCCAATTGCCATTTGACGATACAAATAATCTGGCGGTTGTTGATTCAAGAAATTCGTCGCAAAATGAGTTACTAAAGACTGAAATTGTTTTGCCTCATAATAATAGAAACTCTCATTGAACATTGGTAAATAACATTCAAAATAACCATGCTCCGTTTCTCCATAAACCGCTATAATTGGGACTTTTAGATATTGTGGCAATGGATAAGCACTACTTTCTTCTCTATAAGTTGGTCGTACTTTTACCTCAATGATTTTTAGTTTGGGCTTCAAGATATCCATATACGGATAATCATCATTTTTCTTGTATTCTCTTTGCAATTGGTCGCTTAACGTAGCTTTCAAACTACGCAAATCTTTATCAATCACTTGATATTGAGTTCCAACCAGAAGTCCTAAAATCGCATTGTCTTTTAGCTTAAAATGTAATAAAGGGTAAGTTATTTTTTCCATTTTATGAGTGCTCTTATCTTATCATTGAAACATTCAAATCATCTTCTACTTTACAAAAGTAAAAAAAACACATAGCTATATATAACCTACCGTAGAATTTTAGACTAATCCATTAACTTTATTTCAAAACATTCACCAAAATATCATGGTAATAAGTAGCAATGAAAACAGCACTAGATTCATTATAATGAATATCATCTACCAATATCGAGTCTTTAAAACGGGTTACCATATCAACAATTAGAACAGTCGAATTTGTTATTTATTAGCTGGAATCGTCATTAAGTTAATTAATCTTAAAGGCTAAATTTTATTTTAAATTACCACCTTTCTTTCCCAACAAAAAATAATTCCGAAAGCGTGATTTCTCCATTTTTATTATTAAAAACGTTTCAGTTGATGTTCTTCAATATATTCTTCTAATATTTCAATATCTTCTTTAATATCGATAACATTCTTTCTCTCAAATAGGGAAAGGAACGATTCTTCATATACATTTTTCCAAAAATCATCTTTTTCTAACTTTTCTAAAGCTACTAATTTAGTCTGAATGGTATTTAAATCAAAAAGCATTTTAATGACTTCATAGTATATATCAATGTTTCCTTTGAAATTAGTGTTCTTACAAAATGATGAAATCGACTTTTCTAATTCTTTAAAATAATCTGCTCGATTCCAATCAAATAAATATTTAAGTGCGTAATAATCCTCTTTTTCAAAAGCTAAAAACGCAATTTGTTTCATATAATCACCATTATACGTTCGATTTTCGAAAGCTTTACGTTGTAAACGCCAAGGTGAATTCTCTGCATAAAGAATAACACTATCTAATTGAGTTAAAATCTCATCCTTTGAACGATTATAAACTTCTATATTTTGCCAATAATGATAATAAAATACTATTGAACTTTCGTTGGGTATAGCAACAGAGCCGACATTAGTAACGACCGAATCTTTTTCTAAAAAATCATTCAAAATTTTCGGTAAATCCTTATATTCTTTATCTATTAATCCCCAACTTGCATAACATCTTACAACTGTATTTTTATGATTGTTGACTAATTCAATTAATTCTTCTTCTGTACATAAATCAGTTAATTTTTTGTAGAGAAAGTATTGGTCGCTAACATCCATGAATCGTCCAACAAACATCTCATGGACTTCATTTTTCATTGCAATGTCTGCTATGATTAATTCTTTTTCACTTTGTTGAGCAGATACTGATTTTGAAATTGTAGTTAAAGCTAAAACAATGATTATTGAAATAAAGTTAATATTCTTAGTGGTTATCAGAGTATTCATAATTCGATTTTATGGACTTAATTATTGATTTTCTTCTCAATCCGAGTTTTCAAAACTAAATAATCTCAATCTATATTCTTATTTTTCAGTTGATTTTATCATCTCTTCATTTTTATAAATTTCCGTTTTTATAAGCTCACCATTGCGATTATAATATAAAATACTATCCAATAAATATATTTCGGATGCTGGAAAAGGTTGTTCATTTGTTACTGTATCAACACTTGTAGAATATTCAATTCGTTTATTTTCATGATTAAAATAAGTATAATGAACTTCCTTTATTCGTTTACCATTAACATTTTGTCCCCAAGTAGAAGAGGGTGTTTCATTCATTGGCAATGCTATCCATAGCTTAAATAAAATCCAATAAGGAATCGGTGTTGAGAAAAATAAACCAATTTTATTCCATGCTGATTTAAGATTTATTTTTCCTACTAAAACTAAAATCGCTAATGCAACTGCTGCAATTATCAAAAAGATTCCAATGTAAATACCATAACCTAATGAAACACTTTCATGATTATTAAACATAATATTTAGCAGTATTATCATTATTACTAAATAGGTGAATCCAAATATTACTAATCGTTTATCCATAAGTTATTTTTTAATTAATTATTCAATTCTTGAATTTCCTTTTCAATCTGCATTTTCAATTTTAAAAAATGTCCACCTAATGCACTAATATTCTGAGCTTTATTGATTAGTAAATTTGCTTTTAGCAGATTTTTAACAACGCCTTTTCCTTCATAATACATCTCTCCCAATAACATAGCAGATTGGCGTTTTTCAGTATCTTTACCTTTTTCAATAACCACTTCCAAATACTGTCGAGCCTTATTCATATTACGTTCTACACCTTTTCCGTTCACATAAAGACTTCCTAATTTCAACATTGCCCAATATTTATGCTTTGGAGAATCATCAATTAATTCTTGTAAACCATTGAGAATAAGCTCTATTTGAGTCGTATCGCCAGAAAAAACTAACACATCTAATAACTCACTGATACGAAATTTTAAAGCACCATATTTTTTTGCTATCGCTTTTTCATTTTCAATTCCTGTTAATTCATTTTCTATTTCTGTCAGATAATCTTTAAAAACAGTGTCATCATCACAAACATAATACAATCGACTTTCCTTCATATCATGTTCTCCCAAAGCCAAAAAGAAAATTGGTTTTCGACTTATTTTTTTAAAAATATCTGATTGAGCAAAAACAGCAAATGATTCTTGTACCAATAAATGAGTATAACTTCCAAATAAATCGTTAAACTCACTAAAACCAATGGTTTCGGATAAAGTCGCATAATCCTCATCAACAAAGGACAACATTGTAAAAGGTGTCAATTGAATTCCATTATGCGCTTCCATTCCATTAGCAAAAACATATTCATAACCTCCTAAATCACCATCAATTCCGTAAGCTAAGGCTTCAATATAATTTGAATAAGTATAATCGTGTTCAAATAAAATTGCATTCATTGGTTTACTCTTATAATTATCATCACTTAACCACTTTTGACAACTTTCGATGAGATTTGCAACCATTTCAGTCTTCATTTTAGCATAATTGACTTGATTTAATTTATCGACTGCTTTTAGAAAAAGTGGATTTGCTTCATGAGCTATTTTTTGAAAAGCTTGTTTCGCTTCCTTAAAATAGTTTTTAAACTGTCGATTTATGGATTGATTATACTCTTGAACAAGATTCATAGTTATGATTTAATGATGATTACAATTTATCTTTTATCAAATTTTATAAATATTCCTATTATCAAACCTAAAACAGAAAACGGAATAAGAAAAAGAGTAGATAGCAAACATGTATATCCAATCATTCCGATAAAACCCATACCATCATTAATAAAAATAAATAACCATGTTAAAATCCAACAATAAAATAGATAACCAATTGGAATAGAAACAATAGTAAAATATTTTCTTTTAGTATTTAGACTATTTTTCCATTTTTTATAGAGATAAATTAATAAGATAACATAAGGCAAAGAGAAAACAATTCCTACTAAAAAATAAACATAATCATATGGAATGTTTTGATGATTACATAACCAATTGGGGCAATTTTCATAATTCATAAATAGTCTTTTAGGAATAAAAATGATGCTGATAGTCCAAAAATAATGTATTAAATTCAGATAGTCAAAAGAAACAATTCCTCATTCAAATTCACAAATTTATGTATTCTCAAAAAAAAATCATTTTTTTTAAAGTAATTTACAAACTGGTTCGTCTTCTATAAAAAATGACGAATAAGATGTTAATAACAATGGCTGAAAATCGAGAACGGAAAATCAGTGCAATCATAAATGAATATAGCAATCGACTTTTTGGATTTATCCAAAAGAGAGTGCCGTCGACTGCCGATGCGGAAGATATTACACAAGAGGTTTGGTATCAATTGAGTCGTGTGGTGGAATTAGATACAATTGAACAAATAAGTGGTTGGTTGTTTCGTGTGGCTCGAAATAGAATTACGGATAATTATCGAAAGCAAAAACCTGATTTATTATTAGATAAAAATTTTGATTCCACCGAAGAAGATGCTTTTGATTTCAAAAGTATTTTAATGGCGGATACCATTTCTCCAGAGGAAGAAAACTTAAAAGAAATCTTCTGGGAAGCTTTATTCGAGGCTTTAGAAGAGTTGCCAGAAAAACAGCGTAATGTTTTCGTTTGGAATGAATTGGAAGAACAGACTTTTCAGGAAATTTCTGATAGAACTGGCGTTAATATTAAAACCTTGATTTCAAGAAAACGTTATGCCGTACAGCATTTGAGAGTTCGTTTGAAAAGCTTATACGAGGAGTTTTTTGAATCGTAGTTAATAAAATCTACCGCTTTGGAAAACTTTGAAAATTCAATCAATTAAAATTAATAAATTCAATCAAGTTAACTTTATAAGGATTTTGAATCCTTATATAATTTAAATCTTGAAGAATTGAAAAATATATCAATTATGTTCGCAAATAATCATTCAAATATGCCAAAACCTTTAAAAATTTTATTCTTTATTGCTGTATTTGTAGCGCTTGTTTCAGCAGCTTCTTTTGTTGTTATGTTCTTATGGAATAGCATTTTGACAGAAGTTACAAGCGTAGAACCGCTAAATATTTGGCAAGCTGGTGGTTTGTTATTCTTAGCGAAAATACTTTTCGGTGGATTTGGAGGTAGAAGAAAGGGTAAATGGAAGCATAATAATCGACATAATTGGAAAAATAAATGGATGAATATGGACGAGGAAGAACGTAATGAAATGAAATCTCGTTGGAAAGAATATTGTGAAAAGAAAAAGTCTGAATAAGATTGTTTTCTTGAATTAAGAATTAATTAATTCATCTAAAAAATAATTCATTTATAAATAATATAAGGTTGTTCATTTAGAATAAAATGCTGTTGGTATAATTCATCAATTTTTTGCAGCACTAAAACCGTTACTAAGTCGGCAATATCACATTCATCTTGAATGAGAAATTAAATATCGAATTTTTGAAAACACTTCGATACTTTTTTCTTGTTCAAGATTTTTTGTTTTGGAAAACGAAATACTTTGTTAACGAACTTTTGAAAAAGAATTAAGAAAGTAAATGTTTTTTGAAGTTGATGTCGTCAAGTGTGCTTTAAGATTTATCACCAATAGTATTTTATAAAAAATGAGCTATTTGAACAAGATTAATTACATCATTCTTTTACTGCTTTTCGTACCGATTCTAAATTATGCACAAACCAAAAAAGAACCTATTATCAAAAGTTATTTTGAAGATAAGTTATTGGAAATTGTGTTAATGGATTTGGAAATTAATTACCGTTTAAAATTTGAATACAAGCAAGAAGACATTGATGGTATTCGAGTAACGGCAAGAATAGACAGAGTTCCACTCTCTTCTGCCATGAAAATCATCTTACACAAAACAGGTTTAGATTTTTCAGTTGATGGAAAAACAATTCAAATTTTCAAAGCAACAGAAGTAAAATCT
>CAZEOC010000218.1:0-6779 GCA_964513525.1 uncultured Saprospiraceae bacterium
ACCAATGATGGTTTTCCCGAAATATATGTAACTGATATGATGCCGAGAGAAGAAAGTCGATTAAAAACAACAATGACTTTCGATGATTGGGATACTTACCAAAGAATGGTCTTAAATGGTTATCATTATCAATTTGTAAGAAATGTACTGCAATTAAATCAAGGAATTACGACAAAAGATAATTCGATTCCGATGGTTAAATTTTCTGAAATTGGAAGATTAGCAAATGTTCATGCAACGGACTGGAGTTGGGGTGCTTTAATGGCTGATTTTGATAATAATGGTTTAAAGGAAATCTTTGTTGCGAATGGAATATATAAAGATTTGATGAATCAAGATTATATCAGTTTTTTTAATCCTTATGCCATTAAAAGTGAGATTCAAAAAGGGAATAAGAATGTAATTACGGATATGATTGATGCGATTCCTTCTAATCCTTTACCGAATTATTTATTTGTTAATGATGGGAATTTAAACTTTGAAGATAAAGCGGCAGAAATGGGATTAGGTGAACCTACTTTCTCAAACGGTTCGGCTTATGCAGATTTGGATAATGATGGAGATTTGGATTTGGTGGTGAATAATGTGAATATGCCAGCTGGAATTTATCGAAATAATGCAGAAACGATTTACCCCGAAAATAGATTTTTGAGTTTAGAGTTTGAGGGCGAAAATCTGAATCAATTTGGTGTTGGAACACAAGTGATGATTAAGCATGGTGAACAGATTTTCTATCAAGAGTTAGCGCCTCATCGTGGGTTTCAATCTTCGGTAGATTATAAATTACACTTTGGATTAAGTGATTATAAAATGGTTGATTCTGTAATTATTCGATGGATGAATGATGAATTTACGATTTTGACAGATGTTGAAACAAATCAAACACTCCTATTAAATCAAAATAAAGCAAGTACCAATAATTATAAGATTATTAATAGAAAAAAACCTGTTTTTTCAAAACCTGAAAATTTTGATTTTGTACATCAAGAAAATGATTATTCAGATTTTAATAAAGAAAGATTGATTTATCAAATGATTTCTACTGAAGGTCCAAAAATGACAGAAGCTGATGTTAATGGTGATGGAAAATTAGATTTTTATATTGGTGGAGCAAGAGGTCAAAGTGGTCAATTATTTTTACAAAAAGGAAATGGAAAATTTGTAATTAAAAAAGTAAATGCTTTTGAAGAGGATAAATCAGGTGAAGATATTGATGCTATATTTTTTGATGCAGATAATGATGGTGATATGGATTTATATGTTGCTAGTGGAACGAATGAATTATCAGCATCATCTATCGGATTGAAAGACAGATTATACTTTAACGATGGTCGAGGAAATTTCACACTTAGTTCACAAATCTTGCCTAATAATAAATTTGAACATACAAGTTGTATAGCAGTGAATGATTTTGATAAGGATGGAGATTTAGATTTATTCGTTGGGGTTAGAATGCGTTCAAAATTATATGGTGTTCCTGCAAATGGTTACTTATTAGAAAATGATGGAAAAGGATATTTTACTAATGTAACGAATAAAATTGCTCCGAAACTAAATGAAATCGGAATGATAACGGATGCAATTTGGGGAGATATTGATAAAGATGAAGATGATGATTTAATTATAGTTGGTGAGTTTATGCCAATTACAATATTTGAAAATGTTAATGGACAATTAATTGAAAATGAAAAGTTGAAAATTAATAATTCAAGCGGTTTTTGGAATACAATTGAATCTGCAGATTTAGATAATGATGGTGATTTGGATTTTGTGGTTGGAAATCATGGTTTAAACTCTCGATTCAAAACATATGAAAATTATCCTGTTTCTATGTTTATCAATGATTTTGATAGGAATGGAATGGCAGAACAAATCCTTTGTGCTTACAATACAGATACTATTTATCCTTTTGCATTAAAACAGGATTTAGTAATGTCCTTACCGTACTTGAAAAAACGATATTTGAAATTTGAGAATTACCAAAAACAAACGATAAATGATATTTTCACGAAAGAACAGTTAGAGAATGCGATAAAATTGGAAGCAAATGAAATGCAAACTGGTATTTTGATTAATGAAAAAGGAAAATTGATTTTTAAAAATTTACCTGTTGAATCACAATTTGCTCCGATTAGAGCAATTGAAATTAGTGATTTTGATGGAGACGGTAATCAAGATATTTTATTAGGTGGAAATGTCTATCGAGTAAAACCAGAAGTTGGTCGTTATGATGCATCGCATGGATTATTACTGAAAGGCGATGGTGAAAATAATTTTGAAACGATAAAAGCAACAGATTCAGGATTATTTATTAATGGTGAAATTCGAGATTTTATTAAGATAGGAAATCAAATTTTTATAGCAAGAAATAATAATAAATTACAAGTAATAACAATAGAGCAAACGGAACTGCCTTTGCCAAATTAAATATTAAGTATTTGGACATAATTAAACAAGTTAGAACGCTAATTTACTTGTGTCCAAGTACTTAAATAAATAAGAAAAAATACAATGAAAAATTTAGGTTTTTTAATCGTAATTATAGTTTTAGGGTTTGTAAGTTGTGAAACAGAAGAAGCCCCAAAAACATTATATGAGAAAATTGAAAGAGAAGAATTAAAGAAAGGAACGAGAGCAGATTCTATCTTTTTAGGAATAAATTTTGGAATGAAAAAGGAAGATTTTTTTATTCATTGTGCTGATTTGAATAAAGATTCAATCATTTCAGAAGGAGTAGGAATTAATGTTTTATATGATATTCCTAATGATTTGAAATTTCCTTCGAGAATGTTATTCTATCCAGATTTTCGTGAAGGAGAGATTTTTAGAATGCGAACAAAATGGATTTATACAAATTGGTCTCCATGGAATAAAGAAACACATGGTCAATCTCTAAAAAAAGATATTGCAAGCTTAATGAAGGAATGGTATGGCGGAAATGATTTTATTCGAGTTCCACATCCTATTGATACAGCTGCAATTGTTAAAATTGATGGAAATCGTCGTATTCTAATTGAAACGAACCTAACTGGAACGGAAGTAAAAGCAACTTATACAGATTTATTAGTAGAAAAAGAGTTGATAGAACTTGCTGCAAAAAGAAAAGAAGAAGAGTAAGTTGATTTATGTTGTCGGACTGTTATTTAAAAAAATCGAAATGAAGAAAATATTCACCATAATATTATTTAGTATCATCTTATCCGCTTGCCAAACTGAAGTGGCAAAAGATAAATTATTTTCCGAAATGCCCAGTTCGCTCACAGGAATCGATTTTGAAAATACCTTAGATTATAGAAATGAAGATTTTAATATTTATAAATATCGAAATTTTTATAATGGCGGCGGTGTTGCGATGGGTGATGTGAATAATGATGGTTTGATAGATGTTTATATGACGGCAAACCAAAAAGAGAACCGTTTATATTTGAATAAAGGTGAATTTAAATTTGAAGATATTACGGAAACGGCTGGTGTTTCTGGTACAAAAACCTGGAGTACAGGTGTGAGTTTGACCGATGTGAATGGAGATGGTTTAGTTGATATTTATGTTTGTAATTCTGGTGGAATTGAGGGCGAAGATAAGCAAAATGAACTCTTCATTAATCAAGGTGGTGAAGTACCAACTTTTATAGAATCTGCTGAAGAATATGGTTTAGCAGATAAAGGTTATTCTACGCACGCAGCTTTTTTTGATTATGATAAAGATGGTGATTTGGATTGTTATTTATTGAATAATTCTTATCAAGCAATTGGTTCTTTCAATTTACGAAAGAACGAACGTCCTAAGCGAGATTCAGTTGGTGGCGATAAATTATTGAGAAATGATGGTGAAAAATTCGTTGATGTAAGTGATGAAGCTGGTATTTACGGAAGTGTGATTGGATTTGGATTAGGAGTGACAGTTGGAGATATTAACTTCGATGGTTGGCAAGATATTTATGTTTCTAATGATTTTTTCGAACGAGATTATATTTATATTAATAATCAAGATGGTACGTTTACAGAAGAATTAGAAGCGGAAATAAAATCAATTTCGGCAGCATCAATGGGTGCAGATATGGCGGATATGAATAATGATGGTTTCCCCGAAATATTTGTAACGGAAATGATGCCTGAACCTGATGAACGAGTAAAAACAGTAACGACTTTTGAGGATTGGGATAAATATACTTATAAATTAGAAACAGGATATTATCATCAGTTTACCCGAAATATGTTGCATTTGCACAATGGCGTTTCGGATGTTTTTGGTAATAAAGGAAAGGTAACTTTCTCAGAAGTTGGAAGAATGGCAGGTGTTTCTGCAACGGATTGGAGTTGGGGAGCATTAATGGCGGATTATAATAATGACGGTAAAAAAGATTTATTCATTGCTAATGGGATTTATCAAGATTTAACGAATCAAGATTATTTGAACTTCTTGGCAGATGATGAGAATAAATTATCAATGATTACGAATGGAAAAGCGGATTATGGAAAATTAATTGATGCAATTCCATCAGTAAAAATCAAAAATTATATGTACGTAAATCAAGGTGATTTGAACTTTGAAAATCGTACAGATGATTGGGGATTAGGAACATTAAGTCACTCGAATGGTTCGGCTTATGGTGATTTGGATAATGATGGGGATTTGGACTTAGTCGTTAATAATGTGAATATGCCTTGTTTTGTTTATCGGAATAATTCAGAAATTTTATCGAAAAACAATTATTTGAAATTCAACTTAATTGGAAAAGGCAAAAATCGAGAAGCAGTTGGTGCGAAAGTAACAATTAAACATAAAGGCGAACTTTTCTACTTAGAACAAATGCCAATTCGTGGTTTTCAATCTACAGTGGATTATCGTCCAAACTTTGGTTTAGGAACTGCGGAAACAGTAGATTCTGTGATTGTAGAATGGTATAATTCTAATAAATCAACGATTCTGACGAATGTTAAAACCAATCAAATATTAACACTAAAAGAAGGCGAAGCGAATAGTGAAAAATGGTTGAGAAATACAACTGCGAAATCTTTATTAAACGATGTTTCAAAAAATATAACGATTGATTATCAGCATATTGAGAATAAATTTGTCGATTTCGATAGAGAACGATTATTGTATCAAATGCGAAGTACAGAAGGACCAAAAGTGGCAGTTGGAGATGTAAATAACGACGGAAAAGAAGATTTCTTTATTGGAGGTGCGAAAGGAACTGCTGGGAAATTATTTGTACAAACGTCAAGTGGCTTCAAAGTATCTACGCAAGCAGCTTTTGAAGAAAATAAAGAATCAGAAGATTTGGGTTGTTTATTTTTTGATGCGAATAATGATGGTTTCTTAGATTTATATGTAACGAGTGGAGGAAGCGAGTTTTCCCCTTCTTCTTTGCCATTATACGACCGTTTATATTTGAATAAAAACGGAAAATTTACAAAAACAGCTCAACAATTACCGACAAAAAGAATCGCTTCAACTTCTTGTGTAACAGCTGGAGATTATGATAATGATGGCGATTTGGACTTATTTGTTGGTAGTCGTTTGCGCTCATTTATTTTTGGTGTTCCTGTTGATGGTTATATTTTGGAAAATGACGGTAAAGGTCAGTTTACAGATGTAACGGCAAGGGTTGCGGCAGACTTAAAAGGAATTGGTCTAATTACAGATGCAAAATGGACAGATATTGATGGCGATAAAGATTTAGATTTAATTGTTGTCGGAGAATGGATGCCGATTAAAATTTTCATTAATGAAAATGGGCAACTAATTCCTAATTCCTCATTACAAATTCCTAATTCAGCAGGTTGGTGGAATGCGATAGAAATGGCTGATTTGGACAAAGATGGCGATATGGATTTTGTGGTTGGGAATCATGGTTTGAATTCTCGATTTACAACATCTGAAGAAAATCCTGCTTGTATTTATATCAATGATTTCGACCGAAATGGAACAGCAGAACAAATAATTTGTGTCTATAATGGCGATAATTCTTATCCTTTGAATTTGCGTCATAACTTGGTGATGCAAATGCCACATTTAAAGAAAAAATACCTGAAATACGAATCGTATGCGAACCAAACGATTGATTCTATCTTCACAAAAGAAGAAATGGAAAATACGGTAATTTGGAAAGCACAAACCTTTGAATCTGGTATTTTAATTAATGATGGAAAAGGAAATTTCACTTTTAAAACTTTACCAAAAGCCGCTCAATCTTCTCCTGTGTATGCAATCCTGGTTAAAGATGTTGATGGCGATGATAATTTGGATATTTTATTAGGTGGGAATTTATATGCTGCAAAACCAGAAGTTGGTCGTTATGATGCAAATAATGGTTTGTTGCTAAAAGGCGATGGAAATAATAATTTTACAGCATTATCAACTGGTCAATCTGGCTTTTTTGTTGATGGGGAAATGCGTGATTTAGCAAATATAAAAGTTGGCAACCGAAATGTAATTATGGCAATTCGGAATAATGATTCAGTTGTTTTATTTGAATAAAATTCTCCAAAGGTATCGGACACTTTTAAAGTGTCTGATACCTAAACCTTGAAAAATGAGAACAGAAAATAAATACTGGGCAAATAATCTACGGGTTTTGGCGACAATTAGTGTAATTCTCTTACACGTTGCGGCGAATATTTTGTATCAATACACAAATATTCCTCAACATACTTGGTGGATTGGAAATATTTATGATGGTTTGGTGCGATTCTCTGTTCCTGCCTTTTTTATGTTAACAGGCGCTTTATTATTACCAAAACAAGAACCTGTAAAAGTCTTTTTGAAGAAACGA
>CAZEOC010000219.1:0-6769 GCA_964513525.1 uncultured Saprospiraceae bacterium
GAATGGACTCCTTTTGGAAAAGGATGGGTTGGAGAAAAAAATGATAGAATATACAAAGTTAGTTATCTTGACTCAGAAGAAAATGTACATGAAGCTTACATAAAAACAAGTATGTTTAGTGGTGTTTATTTCACAGAAGATAGAATCGTGAAATTTAGTAATAGTTATAACTATAGAAAGGAAATATCAGAGAAAGAAAAAGGAGAATTGATTTTAGAAAATGAAAAATTAAGAGCGGAACTTGAGAAATTAAAAAACAATAAAAACTATTGAAGAGCGACTAAAAGATTACGAAGGAGGCGAAAGCAACTATATGGTTTGCACAATATTGGCAACTAAAAAAGAATATTAGAGCTAAAATTTAATAAAAGATGGTCAATCAAAAAATTAAACAAATCATATTTTATGCAACTTCTTTTATCCTTCTTTTGGCAACATGCTTAATAATTTCCTGCTCACAAACTAATTTACCTAATGAGATATTATATCAATATCAAACCAATAATAACTTTGAAATAATTGGAGATTCCGTAAGAATTGAATTGAAAAATCCACTAAAATGTCCTTTAAGAATTTGGGTTCAGAGTCCAAATGAATCAATAAAAGACTACTTTCAATTTTCTAATCCAATAACACTTAATGCTGAATCGGATTCTATTATTAAAGTATTTATAAAAGATACTCGAAATTTAAAAATTAATTTCCCTTCAAGATTTGGTGATACTGAAAAAGTAGTAAAATTACTTGAAGTTTCTTTGCCTTTTTATCCAAATTATCAATACAAAATAATACAAGGAAATCATGGTAAATTTTCACATAGTAATGATTATTCAAGGTTTGCAATTGATTTTAATATGAAAACCGGTGATACTATTTGTGCAATTTCGAAAGGGTTTGTAGTTGGCGTAATTGAAGATTATCAATTGAATGGAAAAACTGAAATTTGGAGAGATTATGGAAATCTTATCACAATTTATCATCCTGCCTCAAATACTTTCTCTCAATATGTTCATTTGAATTATAAAGGAAGTTTAGTCGAACTGGGACAAAAAGTTGAAGAGGGAGAACCTATAGGAATTTCAGGATCAACTGGTTTCTCAACAATTGAACATTTACACCTCAACCTTTCTAAACCTATCAATTCTCAAAAAGGTCTGATTTCAATTCCAATTAAGTTTAAAGAAGGTTATTTAGGGGAAGATTTGAAAAAAGGAGATATTGTAGTAAAAACTGAAAGGAATTAAAAATTGGCATTTTATGTTGATCAACCTTAGAATTATCTCCACAAAAGGATGAAAATATTATCAATTAAGAATTTACTGATGTGATTATAATCAATGGTTAAAAAAATCAATAATGATAAACTGGATACTTCAAAAAAATCTAACAAAGCCTGAAATATTGAAACGAATAAAATCTGTTCTAAACGGGAAAGATGAAATTTGGGAAGAAGTTGAAGTTATTCCTTTTTCTAACGAAGTACCAGAAATCAAAAACAAGAATGGATTCAAAATAATCTATGGTTCAACAACTTTTATGTTAAATGCTTATCAAGATAATAATTTGAATGAAGGCGTTTTCTTTGATTCTACAAAATTCCAAATGGAAAACTACGTCAATAAATGGAAAAATAAGGTGCTAAATTCAGATGGAAAATTATTTAAATTTGGAGCAATAACGGAATTAAATAGTAAACAGACCCAGAAATGGTTTATAAGACCAAACAATGACGGAAAAGAATTTAGTGGAAAAGTAGTATCTTATGAAGAGTTATTAAATTGGAGTAATGAAGTTTGTAAATTGAATATTCCTGAATTAAATAAAAATACCGAAGTATGGATTTCTGAACCTAAAGTAATAAAAAAAGAATGGAGGTTATTCATCGTAGATAATCAAATAGTTTCGGCTTCAAGATATATGAAGGACGGTGAATTAAATGAAAGTGAAAATGATATTCCAAAAGAAATGATTGAATTTGCCAAAGAAAGAATTTCTGAATATCGAATAGAAGATGTATACGTCATGGATATTGCAGAAATCAAAAATGGCTATAAATTAATTGAATGTAATTGCTTCAATGGAACGGGTTTTTACAAGCATAATATTGAAAAAATAATTCAATCTGTAAATAACTTTGTGAGAAAAAATCGATAAATATTATTTTGCTCAGGCTAAAGAGATACTTATATTTGAATAGTTAGATATTAATTTGATGAGGTGTAAACTTAGGTTTTTTAAGTACAAAAATTCATTCTAAGACATCATTAAAAATGTATTGATTATAACTCTAATAGAAAATATATGATAAAATTTATGTCCTCAACTTCTTTGTTATTAACAACAAAAAATATGGACGTAAGCAGTAAATAAAATATTGAATTAATTAATTAAGATTCTTAAAAGTTTAGATAAATGAAATTTAAAGTTGTAATTATTTTATTACTGTTTTGTAATATGGCAATTAGTCAAAACAAGGAAACTAACTTTGACCAAATATCAGTAGCAAAACTGAAGAAGGATTTAGTTATTCTTAAAGAAAGTTTAGAAACAAATCATGCGGGACTTTATACCTATACCTCAAAATCAAAAATGGATAGTTTTTTCTTTAATTTAGAAAAAGAGTTCACAACTCCATTGACAAAGGTTGATTTTTATAGACGAATGTTGCCGTTAAATGAACTTATCAAAAATGGACACACTTTAATTATTCCACCGGAATCTTGGAGTCAATATGTAGCGACAAATAATGTTCATATTCCATTTGATATTTTTACTGATGATGGTAAAATATTTATTTTGAGAAACTTCACAGATAATAATAAAATAACTGAAGGCGATGAGATAATTAGTATTGATGGAATGGAAGCCAAGGAGATTTTAGAAAGACTTATAAAATCTTCTAATAAAGATGGATACAATGAAACTTATCCACTAAAAATGATTAATCAGGATTTCTCTGAATATTTTGCTAATGTAATTGCAGCTAAAGCTAATTTTAATATTAAGATTAAACAGAAAGGTAAAGTAATTGAATATAATATTGAGAGTAAATCAATAAATGAAATTCGTACTATAGCAAAAAGCAAATATCAATTTGAAAAACTTCCATGGTATGGAGGTACAGAAAATCCACCTTTGAAATATGAAAATTTTGATAAAACAGCACTACTTACATTGCCAACTTTCGGTATTTATAATATAGAAGATAATGGGATTGACTATAAAGAGTTTTTTAAAAACACTTTTACTGATATTAATGAAAAAGGGATTGAGTCACTTATCATTGATTTGAGAGGAAATGGAGGAGGACATGCTGATGTTGGATTAGAATTATTCTCTTATTTACACAATGAGCCTTTTAAATTATTCAATGATATTCATACGATTACTCGTGAAATTCCTAAAGAAGATTATTTTACTGGAAGTACAATTTGGCAACGTCTGCAGATAAAATTGGCGTTAAAAAAAGTCAATGAAACGAAGTTTATCCCTCGAACTTGGGCTGCCAAAAGAAATAAATTGACGCTGTCTGTAAAAGAACCTTCAGTTCCAATTTACAATGGAAAGGTTTATGTTTTAATTGATGGTTGGGTATTTTCGGCTTCTGCAATGTTTTCAGGATTAGTGAAAAATTATGATAGAGGTATATTTATTGGTGAAGAAACAGGAGGAAATCCTAAGATTCAAATTGGTGATTTTGAGCAGATGTTAACTTTGCCAAGTTCAGGATTAAGAATTAGAATTCCACTTTTTTATGAAGAAATGGATGTTGATTTCTCAAACCCTAACCGAGGAGTTGTACCAGATATTTATAAAAGTAATGATATTAATCAAGTAATTTCCAAAGAAGATAGTGTACTAAAATGGGTGCTTTCAAAAAGCAAAAATGATTTAGAGGAATAGAATAAGGCAAGATTTTATACAATATTATATAATAAGTAATAAAATAGAAATAATAAATATCAACTTATGAAAAACAAAATTTTCTTTCTAATTATTTGCGTTACGTTCATCCTTATAGGTTGTGAACAGACTAATCCTTCAGAAAAATTACAAACTAAAAAGGGAATGATAAAAGTGACCATATTATATCCAAATGATGAAGGAAAAACTTTTGATATGGATTATTATTCTAATAAACATATGCCAATGTTAGCAGAGCTTTTTGGTGATTCATTAAAGGAATTAGAAATCGATAAAGGTATATCTGGAAGAACACCAAATGATTCAGTTCCATATTTAGCAATTGGATATTTGTATTTTGATAGCGTATCAGATTACGAAAACTCATTTGGTCCGAATGCAACAAAAATTTTAGGAGATATTCCAAATTATACTAATATACAGCCAATTGTTCAAATAAGCGAGGTTGTACAATAATAAGAATGTGAAAAAGATGAGAAATAACTTAGTAATAATTCAATTTTTAATCTTTTCTCTTCTATCAATAGAAATGAGTGCTCAACTAAGTGATGAAACGATAAGCAAATTGTTTGCTTATCGTTTGGGCTTTGATTATTCCAATAAATGGATTTCAGTTGATAATCAGGTTAAACAAGTCTACGAAAATAAAGGGGAATTTGGACTTCCTATTTATGATAAATTTATGGGCTGCTCCTATGGATTTACACCAGAAGTTTATATAATTGATTTTAGCTTAAATATTCCAAAAGTTGATACAAACCAAAAACCTTATTCGGTTAGTATTGATATAAAAAATGATTGTTGGTTCAAAAAGATAATCTCTAATGGTCAACAAGTAGAGTTAGACCAATTCAATAAGCGGTCATATGAAATCCGATTTGGTTTTTTACCTGATTGCCAATCTAATCCTGAACTTTGTGAAATAATAGATGAAAATTCAATTCTAAAAAAGGCAAATTTAAAATTTGAGGAAAAAGATTGGATGACTACATTACGACTAAAAGATTCAAGATTCTATTGGGAATTACAGCCTAATAAATCTTTTGAATTTGAAAGTTGTAAGATTTCTAAGATACTATATGACGCAACTACAGGAGAAATTGCCAATATTTATTGTACGAGTGTTGATGAATTTATTATTAATGATTGTGAAGTAGTAAAGGAATTAAAACAAGTAAAAAGAAATGATGGGACAAAAGGAAAAACCGCTTTTTACTATTACAAAATTAAAATTGAATCCGAAGGTGAAAATAATATGGAACTTATTGGCTTCAAATTAAGTAGTTTCTTATTTTCTTTTAAAGGAGATGAGTCAAAGAAATTGATTCAGAATAGAGAATATTTATTTGAAGTTACTGCAGCCTTTAATGCACCAAAATTTTGTATTAGCAATACTGAATATTTGGAGTTAGTTCGTACTTGGAGCGATTATGATAATGTGGTTAATCAAGAAATCAGTACAGAAATAATTTTTAAGAAGGATAGAACGATTTTCATAATTGAACCAAAATTACTTCCTTTAGTAGAAAAGAAATAATTGAAAAGTGAAATTTATAATATTACATCTGATTCAAAAGGTTATAAATAGAAAAAATTCTATAAGAATAAAAAACGGTTCATTTTCAATTAGAAAATGAACCGTTTTTATTAAATATATTGATATTTTTTATCCTAAAAATACTTGATGGTTAAATCAATCAATTTTTGTTTAAACCCATCATAAGGCGGCATCAATAATTCTAAAGCGTTAGGAATGTGTTGCTTGAAAATTCCTCTTCCATTTGAAAATGCTTTGAAACCTTCTTCACCATGTGCTTTTCCAATTCCACTATTATTAGAACCACCAAAAGGTAAATGTGTATTAAAAAAGTGTGCTGCATTGTGATTAATACAACTTCCGCCAGCTCTCGTATTACTCAATATTTTATTAATATTTCTTTTGCTTTTACTATAAATATAAAGTGCTAACGGCTTTTCTCTTGAGTTCACTTCATTGATAACTTCGTCTACATTCTTAAAGGCATAAACTGGCATAACTGGACCGAAAATTTCATTGGTCATCATGGTAGAATCTTTTGAAACATTGGTCATAACCGTCGGTGCGATATAATTTTGACTTGCGTCAACTGTTCCTCCAGCTTCTATTTTTGCTCCTTTACTCACTGCATCATCTATATAACTTTTTACTCGATTAAAATGATGATTATTCACTATTCGAGCATAAGAACTCTCTTTGGCAGCATCGTTATTATAAAAGGTTTCGATTTGTTTCGATACTGCTTTGATAAACTCCTCTTGCTTACTTTCATGTACAAAGACATAATCAGGAGCGATACAAACTTGTCCATTATTTACATATTTCCCCCAAGCGATTCGTCGAGCAGCAGCTTCAATATTTGCCGTTTCATCAACGATAGTTGGAGACTTTCCACCTAATTCTAAAGTAACAGAAGTTAAATGCTTAGCAGCTGCTTTCATAACTACTTTCCCGATACTCGGTGCACCTGTAAAGAAAATATGATTGAACGGTAATTTTAATAGTTCAGTTGCTTCACTTACCGCACCTTCAATGACAGCAATCTCATTTTCATTGAATGTCTCATCAATAATTTTTTTCATCAAAGTTGATGAATGTGGTGTGTTTTCAGAAGGTTTAATTATCACCGTATTTCCAGCTGCAATAGCAGAAACCAAAGGTCCAAAAGTTAAGTTGAATGGAAAATTCCATGGTGAAACGATTAGTACAACTCCTTTGGGTTCATAACGGACGTGAGAACTTGAGCCCAACATTGCTAAAGGCGTCGGAATACGTTGCTTTCCCATCCAACGGCGTAATTTTCGTTTA
>CAZEOC010000220.1:0-6760 GCA_964513525.1 uncultured Saprospiraceae bacterium
TGGATGAAGAAAATAAAGAAATGCAATTCTGTTATTTGAAATATGGAAAATCTCAAGGAACGCAGATTATTAAATTAGAAACTATTGGAAATATAACAAAAGTTACGCATAACACTTATTATCGAAGTGCTTCAAAATTTAGAGATAAGCGGATTTACCCTTATTTTCATCAAAAAACGATTGAAGAATTACATGCAAATGTTGGGGAAAGATTAAAGACAATGCAATAAACTTAAATTAAGAATTCGCCAAATTTCAACTTGTAACCTATATTTGTGTTTTACTGAAAATATTATCAGATTAAACATAAATCAACATGCAAAAATTACTTTTTGTAATTATCGTAATCGGCTTTATTGCTTGTAATACAGAAGTTCCTAATCCCAAAAAATTGGGTTATCAAGGTATTCCAATTTTTGAAAAAGTTATTGATGAAAATGGAGATACTGTTACTGTGGAGAAACCTTTTGTTGTTCCATCTTTTCGTTTTAGAAATCAAGATAGTGTTTATATCACGAATGAAGATTTTAGAAATAAAGTGTATATCGTAGATTTCTTTTTCATTAAATGTCCATCAATTTGCCCTGAAATGACGGAACAAATGCTAAGAATCCACGAAGCATTTAAAGATAATAAGCAAGTTTCATTGATTTCACATTCGATTGATTATGTTAATGATTCTATTCCTGCATTGAAAGAACATGCTGAAGCATTAGGAATTAAAAATGCGAATAAGTGGCATTTTGTAGAAACAGACAGAGATCAAACTTATACTTTTGCCAAACATTACATGAATACTGCTGTTGAAAATGAAGACGCTCCAGGAGGTTATGAACATAGTGGCTATTTGGTTTTAGTAGACCAGAATGGACATTTACGTTCTTACGCAGATGGAACTGATGCAGAAAAAGTAGATGAATTTATAAAAGATATTAAACTACTTTTAGAATAATCCGAATTAAGCGCATGTCTAAATTTCTATCGGCTGAAAACCAATACTTTACGAACCTGACTTCAAAATAATTGATTTATTTAGCTCGCTAAACTTACAAATTATTTCTTCCTCAGAACCGTAAATTACTGATATTCAGCTCGAAATAAATTTTAGACAAGCTCTAAAAAATAAACAATAGTGAAAACAAAAATTATATTATTAATATTCATTTCAGTATTTACAATACTTGCTATAAATGCTTGTAAAACAGATAATTATTCACAAGGAAAATTATTATATGATAAATATTGTATGAATTGTCATAATGAAAACGGGGAGAATTTAGCAGCACTTATTCCGCCTTTAGCGAATTCAGATTATTTAACAAAATATCCTGAAAAAGTAGCTTGTCTAATCTATTTTGGATACGATGGAGAAATGACGGTTAATGGTGTCAGTTATAATCATCAAATGCCTGCTAATGAGAATTTTAATGATATAGATATTGCTAATGTCATTAATTATATTAATAATCATTTTGGAAATGATAACGGATATACGCCTTTAAAAACCGTTCAAGATGCTTTAAATAATTGTAAAATTGGCGAAAGTGGGAAAATTGAAAAATAAAATTTTAAGAATATTATTAAGTTATTTGTAAATAAGCGAAAATATATTTTACTTACGGATTATAATATAGAATTATATATTTATTTATTAATCACCTTATAGAGTTGTTTTTATTCTAAGTAATTAGAAAAATTAACTCTAAACATAAAATAATATTGATATGATTTTAGACATTCATTCAAAGAATCCAGAGATTAGAAAAATTCACCAAGTAGTAGACGTTTTAAGAGCAGGTGGAATTATTATTTATCCGACAGACACCGTTTATGCTTTCGGTTGCGACATTAACAATGCCAAAGCAATAGAGAAAATTTGTAAAATAAAAGGTATCAACCCAAAGAAAGCACATCTATCTTTTATTTGTAAGAGTTTGAGTCAAGTTACAGAGTTTGTTTTACCTATAGATAATGCTATTTTTAGAGAAATGCGAGCAAATTTGCCAGGTGCATATACGTACATTCTGAAAGGAAGTAATGCTGTTCCTAAATTATTTAAGAATAATAAGAAAACAGTTGGAGTTAGAATTCCAGATAATCAAATTGCATTAGATTTAGTAGAAGCATTAGGCAATCCTATTTTATCGACTTCAATCAAAGGAAGTACAGAAGATGAATATTTTTCTGATCCGATAGATATTTATGAGAAATACGGGAAATTAGTTGATGTTGTTATTGACGGTGGAATTAGTAGTGGAAATAGTTCTACAATTATTGATTGTTCGGGAGATGAACCAATTATTTTAAGAGATTAGTAGTGTTTGATAAAGTGTAAAAAGAGCCGTAAAATAAATCTATTTTACGGCTCTTTTTATTAAAATGAATACTTAAGAAACATCATCAGGAGTTTGTACTAACAACCAATATTTATGAATCTGATCAATTGTTTTTACAAAATTATCAAATTCTACAGGTTTGATAACATATCCTGCAACACTGTGTTTAAATGACTCATATCTATCTTGATCCTGAGCAGAAGTTGTTAACATAATTACTGGAACAACCTTTAGTCGTTCATCAGCCTTCATGATTTTTAACAATTCTAAACCATTCATTCTCGGCATATTAATATCTAATAAAATAAACCAAGGTAATTCCTCCATAGAATGTAACAATTCTAAGGCTTCTTCGCCATTTTCAGCCATGACCAATTTATTAGGAATCTTTAGTTTCTTTATGGCTCTTCTAACCGTTAATCTATCAACATCATCATCTTCAACTAATAATATTTTTCTTAAGTGAATAGGATTATTCATTATATATATTTTATAATTTAATACTTATCTAAAAATTAGATTGATTTGAAATCAATTATTTATCTAAATTTATAGTAATTACTTATTTAATAAGAGTGAAATAAAATTTAGCACCTTGACCAACTTCAGATTTAATTTTGACTTCACCTTTATTTTGGTTAAGTATTTTTCCAACAATAGTCAAGCCTATACCTGTACTTTCAAAATCATCCTTTTTGTGTAATGTTTGAAACATCTGGAATATTTTATCGTGATATTTTGGATCAATTCCAGGTCCATTATCAGCGACACAAAACTCCCAATGTGTTTCTAAACTTCTACAACTTACATTTACAATTCCTTCAGCTTTGTCATTATATTTAATAGCATTACTAATGAAATTTTGGAACAATTGACGAATTTGAGTTTCATCATTTTGAATAATAGGCATATCTGTTGTAATAGAAACTTTGATGTTCTCAGGAGGAGATAATGTATCGATTACATCAAGAACAATAACTTTAAGATCTAATTCCGTTTTCTCTACTTCCTGACGACCAACTCTTGAATATTGTAAAATGCCATCAATTAAGTTGTACATTCTACCTACTCGCTTATTTAATAAAATCACTAAATCTTGTCCTTCTTCATCAAGCTGGGATTTATAATCCTCTATTAACCAGCTTGTTAAAGTGCTAATTCCTCTTAAAGGAGCTTTAAGGTCATGAGAAATAATGTAAGCAAAGTCTTCTAATTCTTTATTTGCTTCAACTAATTTATTTTCATAAACTTTTATTTGATTTAATTTCTCTTCTAATACATCAACTATCTTAAGCATATCCTTATCATCTCTCAATTCCTTATTTTCGGATTCAATTTCAGGAGTAATAGATAATACTGTTTTAAGTGATGATTTTAATTTTTTTAAAACTCTTTTTTGCTCTTCTGTTTCTTTTCTTAGACTTTGATTTGCTTCAACTAATTCCTCCGAACTTAATTCCATTGCTCGTTCAAGGAGAACTCGGTCATCTTCATAATGTTTGTATGAACGCTCTACTGCTTCCATAAATGGGAGCAGATCAGGAGGTACATTTTCAATGCCCTTGAAGTATCTTTTTATCTGGCGTTTTAACAATCTATTCATTAAGCATTAATTATTTAGGTCCATCATTAAAATTAAATAGATATTAATAAATGAATTTTATTTTTCTCCCATTAAGGTAATAGTCATAGTTTGATTATGTAATTCACAATTGACATAACCAGCAAAAGGAGAAATTTCTCCATAAGAATAGAAACCAGTAGTTGGTATCGCTTTACCAATTACTTCTTGTACACTTTCAATTTCTTCTTCAATTCTTTGATCCAAAACTAATTTTCGACCAACACAACTAATTAATAAAGCTAATTCAGGACTTGCACCTTCCCAATTATCTTGTCCAGATTCGGCAGCTTCATAAGCTCCGTCTATTAGTTTATCAAAATTTGCTTTCATCAACTGTACCATAGCACCTTCTGGTAAATCTCCAGCGAATATCATAGATTGAGTAGATTCGTCTATAGATAAGATTGTTCTAACCAATGATTTAGCACCTTCTTTCAACTGAATACTCAATGGAAATAATAAAGCACTTCCTGGTAAGTCTTTTGCTCTGTCTCCTAAATACTTTTTATATAATTCTAATGCAGATTGTCCATCTAATTCATAAAGAACATTTGCATCTGATTTTGTAACCATTCTTTTAGGACCGAAAGCATCCCAACCACCAAATGAACCGTATCCAACTTTAATATTTTCACCATAAAAACCTACGGTTACAATATTACCTACCGTTGGATTTGCATTATAACCAACTAAAGTTTTCTCAAAACGAGCAGCATCACCAGCTAAACCTCCTGTTACAATTACATTTTCAGGTAAATGTTCATTCAATCCTTTTACTAATTCACTACCATTTACCAAACCGCCATCAGAAATTACCAAAACATGTTTTAAATTTTCATTTGTCAGTTGATTCGATAATTTTTTTCCAGCATCAAAACTATCTTCACAATCATTAATATTGATAGTTTCAATTTTGAAAGGTGTTTTTTCAAATTCAATTGCTGTTAATACAACAGAATCATCTAAAACCTCAGTTCCTATGATTTCGCCAGAAGTAGAATTAATAATGACTTCAGCATTAGGGTAAAATTCTTTAATTGCATCATATTTATCTCCAATCTCATATCGAGCTCCAAATGCTAATACAAGCGGATTTGTAAGAGTTTCGTTGTTATCACTGAATGCTTCCCATCCATTTGCTTTTGACCATTTACGTTGTTGAATTTTCATATCTTTTAGGATTTTATCGATTTTTAATTAAATCTGCACCTTTTTCTGCTATCATAATTACAGGTGCATTAGTATTTCCAGCAATAATTTGGGGCATTATAGAAGCATCAATTACTCTAAGGTTCTGAACTCCATATACCTTTAGAGTATCATCTACAACCGCCATTTTATCATTTCCCATCTTGCAGGTTCCTACTGGATGATAACATGTATCTACAAACGTCAAAATCCAATCCAAAATTTCTTTATCTTTTGTTAGTTGAGATTTAGGGCGAACAATCTCCCCTCTAAATTTATCAAAAGCTTTAGATTGAATAATATTATTTGCGAATTTATAAGATTTAATTGCAAATTGTTTATCGTATTCATTACTAAAATAATTTAACTCAATCTCAGGAGCATCACTAATATGACTGGAATTTAAAGAAATGTAACCACTACTTTTAGGATTTAATATTGTTGGAAGCATAGTAAAACCATCTTGTTTTGGTAATTCTCCCATTTTTGCATTAATTCCATAAGCCCAAGTTGGTGCAAAGTGAAATTGTAAATCAGGTTTTGTACTTGATTTATCTATTGTTGCAAATCCTCCTGAAGATGCTGCACCGACTGATAAAGGTCCTTTCTTTAAAAATAGATATTTCAAAAGGTTTTTTATAACATTTATTCCTTTTAATTCAGAATTAAAACTAATTTTTTGATTTATTGTGTAGCAAATTGGGAAAAAGTAATGATCCTTGAGGTTTTTCCCAACACCATCTAAAATTTTCACAATTGGAATATTATGCTTTTCTAATATAGATTTTTCACCAATTCCTGATAACATTAATATTTGAGGAGAATGAATTGCACCAGCAGATAAAATGATTTCAATATTTGCATTTGCAGTCACTTTTTTTCCATTCTTTAAAAAAGTGACACTTTTTGCCACATTCCCTTCAAAATTTATTTTTGAAGTTTGAGCTTCCGTAAATATCGTTAAATTTTTTCTATGTTTTGCTTTATTAATAAAAGTTGCTGCTGTACTTTGACGTTTAGCGTTTTTAATTGTCATATCGAAGACACCTAAACCTTCTTGTTCTTGACCATTAAAATCGGAATTTTCTTTTAATCCAACTTCTGCAGCAGCATTCTTTAAAGATTCCCAAAGCGGATTTTCATATCTTTCAGCAGCAGAACTAATTCCTAATAAACCAGAATTCCCATGAAATTCATTTGCTCCATTCCAATAGTTTTCGGATTTTTTGAAATAAGGTAAAACATCTTTATAACTCCAACCTTTATTCCCTAAATCAGCCCATTCATCATAATCTTTTCGATTACCTCTAATATATATCATGGAATTAATCAAACTACTTCCGCCAAGACCTTTTCCTCTTGGATAAAAGATAACCTGATTATTCGCATGTTTTAATGGATTTGGTTTTAAACACCAATCATAATTTGAATTATATAATTCTGAATAGCCTAAAGGCGTATCAATGTTTAAAGACTTCTTGCCAGTTCCAGCTTCTAACAGTAAGATTTTATGATTTGGATTTTCAGAAAGCCTATTAGCCAAGACACAGCCAGCTGATCCAGCTCCAATGATGATATAATCAAAATTCATAATTGTTAGTTTTAAGGAATA